>JALXAF010000315.1 GCA_026992375.1 Anaerolineae bacterium | reverse complement strand
CGCAAAAGCATTTCGGGCGGGCCTGGGCTGAGCTGCTGCGCTGGTGGCTGCTGGCCACCTTCGGCTTCCAGTGGCTGCGCGAGGGGGCCAAATGGCTGGTGGGACACAAACGGGCGTTGCGGGCGCAGCGCATGGCGGCTTATCAGCAGGTGCTGAAATCGCGACTGAGATAAAGCGCGCAAGTGTGGTATAATTCCAGTGAAGACGCCAAAAACCTTCGGCTCACTGACCCGTAGCACGCATAATGAGCATTACTGATTACTTATCTTCTTTGACTCAGGTCACGGATCAAAAAGAAGAACATATCCTTGCTCAGGCCCTGGAGATTGGCTTACGCCAGATGTGGCGTGAAGAGATGTTGGCGCGCTACCTGCGTGGTGACATCTCTCGCGAGGAAGCAATTGAATTGGTGGGGATTGAGTGGGTGGGACTGGCTGATGAACAGGTCGATGCTGTATTGGAGGATATCCATTGGGCGCTGAAACAATAGCCGTTGCAGATGCCGGGCCTATCCTACACCTGAATGAAATTGATCTAATTGAATTATTGAACATCTGGAATCAACTATTGGTTCCCAAGGCCGTTTGGGCGGAAACCGCAGGTGCGCAACGGATTCCTGCAACAATCCTGGCAACACTGAAAGGCCTGACAGTACGCCAGGTTACGCCTGAGAATCTTGAACAATTTATTCGTCAGTTTCATCTGGAGGCGCTTCATGCTGGGGAACGCGAATGTCTTTATTTATGCAAAAATGAGGACGTATCCTTGCTTCTAACTGATGATTTGGCTGTACGTCGAGCTGCGAAACGATTGGGGATACGGCCTGTGGGATCTCTGGGTGTCATTGTAAGAGGCTATCGCCTGGGCAAGCTCTCGCTTTTGGAAGCCAGAACCTATCTCAGAGCATTACAACACGCCAGCAGCCTGTTTGTAACCCCTGAGATCGTGGAAATCGCTATCCGACAGCTCGAATAAGCCCTATGCCTCCTACGTCTGCTATTCACCGCATTCTCCTCGTCACCGGCGAGTACCCGCCCATGCAAGGAGGCGTGGCCGATTACACCCGGGAACTGGCCCGGGCCCTGGCCGCGGCCGGACAAGAGATCGGCGTTTTGACTTCGTCAAAGGCCCGCCCCGCTCCCGACGATCCCGGCGTGACGGTCTTCCCGCAGATCGAAAGCTGGGGCTGGGGCCTGTGGGACGCGCTGGACGCCTTCATCGCGGACTGGCAGCCCGATGTGGTGCATGTGCAATACCAGACCGCGGCCTTCGACATGCGCCCGGCCATCAACCTGTGGGCCTGGCGGCCCTGGTCGCAGCGCCCGCGGGCCTTGACCGCGGTCACTTTTCACGATCTGCTGCCCGCTTATCTCTTCCCAAAAGCGCACTGGCTGGGCCTGCGCCAATGGATGACGCACGCCCTGGCCCGCACGTTCGATATCGCCATCACCACCAACCCCGAAGATACGGCCCAACTGCGGCCCGTGCGCCCGGACGTGGTGGAAATCCCCATCGGCAGCAACATCCCCGACAATCCGCCAGCCGATTTCCAGCGGGAGGCGTGGCGGACGCGCTGGGGCGTTCCTGCAGACGCAGCGCTTCTCTGCTATTTCGGCTTTCTCAACGCCAGCAAGGGGGGCGAGATGCTGGTGGATGTGCTGGGTGAGCTGGTTGACCGGGGTCAGAATGCGCATTTGCTGATGATCGGCGGGCGGGTGGGTGCGTCGGACCCGACGAATTACGCCTATCTGCAAAAAGTCGAGGCCCGCATCGCGGCCCGCGGGCTCAGCGACCGCGTGCATTGGACCGATCACATTCCGGGCCAGCAGGTCTCGGCCGCGTTCCACATCTCGGACGTCTGCCTGCTGCCCTACCAGGATGGCGCATCCTATCGCCGGGGCAGTTTCATGGCGGCGCTGGAGCATGGCATGGCCATCGTCACCACCCCGCCCGTCGTTCCTTATCCCGATCTCATCGACGGCGAAACCCTGCTCTTTGCCCCGCCCGACGATGTGCGGGCCATGACCGACGCGGCGGAGCGAATTCTAACGGAGGGGGCGCTGAAACGGCGTTTGGGCGAGCACGCGCGGGCGCTCTCCCGCAAATTCGGGTGGGATGCCATTGCCACGGCATCGCTGCAAATATATGGCATGGCCAAGCCCTGACAACCGCCAGCAGCAATTCCCAATTTGGCCTGGCGAAAAACGACACCCGGCCTTCCCACGCTTCGGCTGGAGCCTTGCAGCGGATATGGTTTGCCAACGCGTATTGCATATAAGCGTCTCCCTCTCCAGAACACGATCGCACGGAGAAAAGTATCTACAAACCCCACCTGCTTCTCCCTTCGCTCACTCTGCCCTCCGTGTTGAGTTTTTTCAGTAGAGCCAAATTTGGCATCGCCGTTGCAATCGAAAAGCCCTTGAATGCGAGAATTACACTCAAGGGCTTTGGTGATTTCGTAGCAATCTGCGGTTTTAGGCTACCGCTTTTTCTTCTGCACGGTCGAACACGCCTCGAATTTGCTTCCACGACTGTCGCACCACGACCAAGGCAGCCAGTGACAGCAGCAGATACGCCACGCCGTAGAGTAGGGCGTCTATGGGCTGAATGAAGATGCCAAGCCAGATCAACGCGCTGCCTACATTCACCAACAGCAGGCTCAACCACGAACCGCCCAGCCGGGGATCGGCTAACTTCAGCAGATACCGATCGATGAAATAGGGAACGAAGGCCATGCCCAATTGCAAAATCCAGCCATAGACCAAAGCCTGGGGCGCAGTGCCTTCGATGCGCTCGCCAGGGATGCTGCCCAAATGAAAGACCACGATGGGAGCCATCAGCATGGGCATGAAGAACCACAGATACGCCAGTAATACATGCCATGCTCCGGCATTGTCAAGCCGCCCGGCCGCCCTGAAGGCCTTGTAGATCACCACAACCAGAACGCCAGTAATGACCATATGCAGCAGCAGGCCCGCCACCGAGATGGGAATGGAGCGCGTGCCGCCCCACCACGGGCCCGAGACCAGCCCCAGCGCTCCGAGGGTCATCCCGATGAAGATGATCTTGGCGGTCTTGTCAGAAGCCAGGGGGCGTTTGAGAAAGCTGGGAGCCAGGCTGAATAGCAGCCCAGCAAAAACCATCGAAAGGAAGCCCCAGTTGTTAGCGTGGACATGCACTTCGATAGGCGCTGCGATTTTCAAGGGGCCGCTCCAGGCCAGCCAGTACCCCGTGCCCACGATGATTCCCACCAGCAGATAAAGCAGGCCCATGCCATAAAAACGCCGCGGCCAATCTGTTGACGATGACTTTTCGCCACTGTTCGCAATCTGCCGCAGATGTAGCGCCAGCAGCCCCACAGAGATAAAAACAATGGTTCCGCCAGTCAGGATCATGGCCTTGTTCACGATAGGAATGCCGGCGATGAGAATGACCAGGCCCAGGTTCAGCGTCAGCCAGATGTCAAGACGGGCCTTGGGGCGGGGGACCTTGTGTCGGGCCGCCTGCAACAGAGGCAAAACGCCGAAAACCGCCTGCGTGGCAAACCCCAGAGTGATAAAATGCACTCGCAGCCAGGCCATGCCGCTGTATCCAGGAATGCCCCCCCAACTGACCAACGCCACATCGAAAGCCATCAAAACTGCGGTAATAAGATAGAAAATGGCTGAGACAAGATAAAGATTGGGCATAAAAGACTCCTTTGTGTGAATGTGTTGGAAATAAACAGATAGGCTTATCAGTTTAGCAAACGTCTTCCCCGCTGTCTTCGACTTTTGTCTGCTTTCGTCGTGAAAAATTGTGGTTCCTTTGGATTTCAGGGGAGTGACTGCTTGTTGATCCCTGGAAGGTGGACGAAAACCGCCTGGCCAAGCCCAAAATGACTCGTCCACCTCCCGGAGGTCGAGAGTCCCCTGAATTCCTATTGAGTCAAAATTATCTTTTGCCACCCCGGGAGGCAGATAGATCAGGCTATTTTCTCCCGGATGCGCTCAGCCAATCCCGCCCGATCGAGAATGCGAATATATTTGCGCTGCACCTCAATCAGGCCGGCCTCTTCCAGCAGACGCAACGAACGCCGTAAGACATCCGGAGCCGTGCCCAGATGAGCGGCCAGCGCTGCCTGGGTGGCCCAGCGCTGGCGATAGACCGTCCCATTCTCACCACTGGCGGCCAGCAGCCAACGAATCAAGCGCATTTCCACCGTGTAGAGGGAGAGATCCGAGACAAGCTGCACCAACGCCGCCAACCGCTCTGCCATATTTTCCATGACCCGCAACAACGCGTCCGGACGGGCAGCCAGCACCGTCCGCACCGCTTCACGGGGGATGAGCCAGATATCAGTTGGCTCCATGGCGATGATGGTGGCCGGGCTGGGCCGCTCGATGAGCATCCCCACCTCGTTGAAGGTCTCACCCGGGCCCAGAAATCGCAGCACCTGCTCCCGACCCTCGGGCGAAACGCGCACGGCCTTCACCCAACCCTGGTGCACATGATAAAGGCTGGTCATGGCGTCGCCCTCCGAGAAAATCAAACTGCCAGCCAGATAGGCGCGCCAACGAACCGCTTCCGCCAACGCCTGCAGTACATCCTCTTCAAGACCGCGGAAGTAGGGGATCAAGCGCAATTGGGCGATGATTTCAGATGAATCGATGGGGGTCATACTTTGAATTTCAGGCGTCGCATAGTTTTTTCAGATACTGCAAATAGTGTACACTATGAACGCCATATTCACACACATTGCTTACAACCAAAAGGAGAGTGCACCGTGCGTCATCGCGCCCTGTTTTTTCTGCTGCTTTTGGGGGCCTTCGTCGCCCAGGCCTGGCCGGTTCGCGTCCTTGCTCAGGACGCCGCAATCATATCGCCCCCGCCCGGCAGCGTTCTGCCCGGCGACGCCGTCACCTTTGTGTGGAACGACGTGGGGGCGGACCAATACGCGCTGGACATAGGCTCCATGCCTGGCGGCGTTGACATCTACTCGGAAAACCTGGGAACCCGCACCCAGAGCGAGGTCGCTGGCCTGCCCACCGATGGCCGCACCCTCTACGTGCGCCTGTGGACAGTGTGGGGAGAGCAATGGAAC
>JALXAF010000314.1 GCA_026992375.1 Anaerolineae bacterium | reverse complement strand
GCGGCCCTGGCTGCTGGGCCTGTGGGCGGGATTCATCGCGGGCATGGCCCACGGTCTCATCGACAACAGCCTCTTCCTGCCCGATCTGATGATCCTCAGCCTGCTGGCCGCGGGCGTGGCGGGGGCCGCCATCAGGGAGACGAGCCCATGACAGCCTCTTCGGCGCTCGGGGCATGCTGTGCGTGAGACGAAGCTCTTTTCGGCGGAACCAATCTGGGTTTAATACGCGTTGCGATCGGTGAAGATGCGCACGATGGTCAGCAAGGTGATCTTGAAATCCAGCCACAGCGACCAATTTTCGATGTACCACAGGTCGTATTTGGTGCGCTCCACGATGCTGGTGTCGCCCCGCAGCCCGTTGATCTGCGCCCAGCCGGTGATGCCCGCCTTTTCGCGGTGTCGCTCCATGTAGCGGGGGATGTATTGGCGGAATTGTTCGACATAAACAGGGCGTTCGGGCCGGGGCCCCACCACGCTCATGTCGCCCCGAATGACGTTGATGAACTGGGGCAGCTCATCCACCGAAAGCTTGCGCAGAATCGCGCCCAGCCGGGTCTTGCGCGGATCGTCGGGTGTGGTCCAGCCGGGCCCGCGGGCCTCGGCGTCGGTGCGCATGGAGCGGAATTTGATGGTGGGGAAGGGGCGGGCGTCCAATCCCATCCGCTCCTGGATGTAGAACACCGGCCCGGGCGATTCCAGCTTGATGAGCAGGGCGATGAGCAGCATAAAAGGGGAGAGGAAGATGAGCGCGGGCACGGCCACGGCCAGATCGTAGGCCCGTTTCAATGAGAGTTTCCAGCCGCGCAGGGCCACATCGCGCACCGAAAGCAACGGCAGCCCCGCCAGATCGCTCACCGTCACCTCGGTGGCCATGATCTGGAACACATCGGGGAAGATTTTGATGCTGACTTTCTCTCGCTCGCACAGCGAGATGATGCGCACTAGCTCCCGGTGCGAGGCTTCGGGCAATCCGATAACCACTTCATCGACGCCGTAGCGCTCGATGACCTCGGGGATGTCCGCGGGACGTCCAAGACGGGGGGTGTCGGCCATCTGAATAGCTTCGCCATCGGCCTCGATGTATCCCACCACCTCGTGGCCACTGTCATTGTCGCCTTGCAGTTTCTGGATTAGCATGCGCCCGATATCGCCGCTGCCCACGACCAGCACCTTTTGTTTGCCGATCCCCCGTTTTTGCAGCATGTGCACAAACAGGCTGTAAAACCATCGCCCCAGGGTGACAGAGGCGATGGCGAGCACCCATCCCGCCAGTACGAAGCTGCGCGGATAGGGCACGGCGCCGTAATTGAAATGATCGGGGAAGAGGAAGACGATGGCGACCAGCGAGATCAGAAAGGCGATGGTCACCGTGCCCACGGTCTTGGAGAGGCTGTCCAGGAAGTTGCCGGGCCGCTGACCGTGGTAGCGTCGCCGGAGGTAGGAGATGATGACGATGCTGACGATGAGGATGAGGGTCAGGGGCAGGTAGGATAGGAATCGATCCACCGAGCCCGGTTTGAGGCTGCGTTGCAATCGATGGGCGGCAAAGATGGCCAGGCCCGCGAAGAAAGCGTCCAGCCCCACCTGCAGCAGCAGGAACAGCCATCGGAGATGCTTGCTCATGCCCGCACCTCCATTTTGCGCCCGCGCAGCCAGGTCAACCCCACATCCACGCCGCCCTTGAGGGCGATGCCCGCCATGATGGCGGCGTAAAGCAGGGGGTTGGTCTGCGATTTGTAGTGTTTGCGCACGAAGATGGCCATGGCGTCATAAAAGGCCCGCCGCACCTTCACATTGCCCCGGGAGGCCGCGCCTTTGTGATGATAGACGACGACCCGGGGATAATACCATATCTTCCATCCCGCCTGCTTGATGCGATACGCCCAGTCAAGGTCTTCGCCATACATGAAGAAGGATTCGTCCAGTAGGCCCGCGGCCTCCAACGCTTCGCGTCGCACCAGCATGAACGCTCCCACCACGCTATCCACCTCGGTCTCCTCATCCTCGGGCAGATAGGTGAGATTGTACTGGGCGAAGCGGGGATGGTCGGGGAAGAGCTTGCTCAGGCCCAGGCCGCGATAGACGAAAGACATGGGGGAGGGAAAAGCGCGGCGACAGGCTTTGTCCAGGCTGCCATCGGGCAGGATGAGCCGGGGCCCCGATGCGCCCAGCTCGGGCCGGGAATCCATCAGGGCCAGCATCTCGGCCAGCGCGGTGGGCGGGACTTCGGTGTCGGGGTTCAGCAGCAGCGCGTAACGAGGCAGCGACTCGGGCGGCTTGCCCTGCGCGAAGCCATAGGCCTGCAGGCCGATGTTGTTGGCGTAGGCGAAGCCGCCGTTGTGGGGCGCAGGGATAACCCGGGCCTGAGGAAACTCGGTGCGCACCATCTCCACGCTGCCATCCCCGCTCTTGTTATCCACCACCGTAACATGGTATGCGAAATCCCCCTCGCTGGCGTAAACCGAGCGAAGGCAGGCGCGCAAAAGATCTCTCGTGTTGTAATTGACGATGACGATAGCGAGATCCAGCATCGCGGATTCAGTCCGATAGTCTTCCATAAGCTGGGCAGCAACCTATTTTACCATCGCCCCATGCAAGCGCCAAAAGCTGGCTTCCCTTGCACCAATTTGCGAGAGACATTTTCTTGCGCAGCGAACGAGGAAGGCGCCCCTATCTACTTCGGGCGTTTTCTCTGAACCGATGTTTTGATGGGGACGGTCACCCGTAGCAATGCCCCCGCTCCGATGGATGCTTTCACTTCCAGATTGCCGCCAATGGCTTCCACCCGCTCGGTTATGCCTAAAATCCCCAAATGTCCCTGCCGAGCGAAGTCCATCCACGACTTTGGCGGTTCGAATCCCTGGCCGTTATCCTCGATTTCAAGGATGATACGCTTGTCGTCTTTGAAGAGTCGCACCCATATTTTGGAAGGGCGGGCGTGACGAATGGCGTTGCGCACCGCTTCTTGATAAATGCGAAACAGTGCAAGATCCATCTCGCGAGTGGCGACGTCGCCGAGTGGTGTCAGATCGGGCAAAATCTCTATCTCGGGATTTGTCTCTCGAAGCTTGCTAATGTGAGAGCGTACGGCCCTTTCCAGGCCAAAGGTCTCCAGGGTTGGCGGGCGCAGCTCGGTGCTGAAAAAGCGTAGATGCTGCTCTATCGACTTCAGATCGTTTTCTATAGCGTCCAGCGCGGGATCGTCTTTTGCCTCGTGCAGCTTGCGCCATATGGCCAATTGATAAAGCACGCCGTAAATGTCCTGGATCGGGCCGTCGTGCAGCAACTGCGCTAGTTCCAGACGTTCCCGCTCTCGATTGTCGGCGAGGCGCCATTTCGCCTCCTTCAACTCCTTCTGCATACGCTCCAACGACTGCAATTGCTTGCGCAGCGTCTCCACCAGATGGATATTTTCGGCGGCCAGAGAGGTTTGATCCGTCAGGGTATCGAGAATGGCCCAGTCATCTTTGTCCAACCTTTCGTTGGATTGACGCTGTCCCAGGGTCATCACTCCCAGCAATTCGTTCTTGGCCGTAAGCAGCGGCAGCCATATCTGGATATGGGCGTCTTTCAACAATTTCTGTTCGGCGGGGGAGAGATTTTGGCCGTCCCTCACCAGTATCGTCGACTCACAGGGCTTCCCAATCCGCATTAGCCGCTGGATTGTGACGTCGTTTTCGCTCAGAACGACATCTTTGATGATTTGTGATGGGTAGCCAAAATAACGATAGGGGCGCAATCGGTCACCCTCTTTCCGAAACAGGATGGCTTCTTTGAAGCGCATGGTGCGGACGTTTTGCAGGAGATCGTGGGCTAGTTCCTCGAACCTGATCATCCCGCTCAGGTGACGGCTGTTTTGCTGGATGATGGAGCGGTAGTCGTACCAATGGCCGTAGAAAAAATGATCCAACCCCAGATCGATGCGACGTTTGAGAGGCGTTATGGATGCCACTATCAGCAGAAGCATCAGCGAACCCGCCGTGATGTGGCACCATCGAGTGGGGAATGACGCACTGTGTAGAACGCCAAAGATGATGAAATAAATTGCAGAGAATATACCACCCAGAATGAAGGTGCTGATTATGCGCTTGAGAAGATAATCGAACCTGTCGAGATTCTCGACGCGAGCCGCGTAGGCGTATGAGAGCGGCAGAATGATAAGAAACGGGAAGGTCCAGAAATAGCTGAGCAATGGTTTTTGTGCAAGTCGCTGCGGCAGGAACGAGAGTAGCAACACTGGTAGCACACTGATCAACATGCCGGCGACGAGCAGGCGTTTTTGGCGTCGTGAATGGATGGATGCGCCAGTTTGAGGGGCAAATAGACTCAACAGCGCCGCCACAAGTCCAATGGTGATGAAAGTCAGTTTTTGTGAGTTAAGGAAACGTATCCATTGATATTGTGCATCGGTGTATGTGGCGAGGGTGTGACTGACAATCAATAGCGCTGCCGCCCCATATATACAGGCGAGAAATATCCGCCGATAAAGCTTTCTGCGTTGGACGGGAAAGGTGACATAAAAGTGAGCTATAAAGGCGCTTAGGAGAAGCACCGAGACGGTGAAGATGTAATTTTCCACAGAGTTTCTTCTGAAAGTGGAAATCGTCCCGGTTGCGAACATGAGAGTGGCTGCTTGTCCGAGCAAAAAGAATATCTGCGACACTCGAGTGTAGGGCGTCACCAGCCAAATGAAAAGGGATGTAGCCCAGAAGATAAAACCCACAAAAATCGGTTCTTCGGTGGCGATCAATGACCGCACGGGCAATGACTCGAGATTTACCGTCACGATAATCAGTTGCGAATCTCTGATAACTGAATAGACCGACTGGTCGCCCGCGTGCAAGCCCTCATACGGTGATGTCATTTCTTTTATCGACATGCCGTTGATCGCGATGATAGTATCTCCAAGACGAATGCCCGCTCTGGCCGCAGGCCCATCAGAATCGATGCTTTCCACCTGATCTGTGGGGGATAGCTTTATGCCATCGTAAGGACTGCGCGCGCTGTCCCATCCGCTCCAGAACAAGAAAATCAGGTTGACGATGGCTATCAGCAGAAACGTGGAAGCCATCCAGGCGGGCTTGCGATTTTTCCATGTAAGACGGCGCGTTTTCTTCATTGCTTCGTATTTTATCCCAAATGCGTTCATACACCAACATACTGCGATCTTTTGTGAAATATCCCTTCCAAGCTGTTCGGCCTCTGAACGCGTACGTATATGGACTGAGCACGGCTATTTTCATCTGCCGAGACGTAACTACGAAGGTCTCATCATCACTTTCTGCAACGAAGACGCGAGGAAAATAATGGCACGAAGTATTTTTCTCTTTGTGTTTTCGAAAAATTTCGAGCCTTCGTGGCTTTTTGAGGCTTAAAGTCGTGTACGTTAGCAGTTACGTCGAGACGCAGCTATTGCAGCATGTGCGCCTCCATGGCGTCTGTTTTCAATCGGTCTTTGGAATGCCTTTGGTATTAAAGGAAAGCTGCTCCACATAACGTTCCAGCATCTCGCGATCTTCTCCTTCCAAACCGATAGCGTCGAGGGCAGCCATGGCCCGACGCCGATAGCGCAACATCTCCGCCAATAGATACACTTCCCCTCCCAACATGCGCACCAGTGTTCTGGCTTCTTTTTCCGCACCTTCATCTTCGCTCGCCCTGGATAACAAACCCTGCAGGCGTTTTCTCTCCAGCGGCGAGGCCACTGATAGGGCGTACACGACAGGGAATGTATATTGCCCGGACGCGATATCGCCTTTCTCACCACCCTGGCGGAAATCCTTCAAATCGTCATTGAGTTGCAGCATCATGCCCAGATTATAGCCAAAGCTCTCGAATTGTGAGAGCAGCGCCTCGTTCTCAGTGGCCAGCCGGGCTCCCGCCCAGGAGCCTAGGAGGAAGAAGTTGCCAGATTTTGCGGCCATCACCTGACGATAGGCCTCCATATTCATCTGGCTGCGCCGGGTGATGTCGGCGTGCTGTCCTATCGCCATTTGCAAGATGGTGCGATTGAACTCCGCCCCCAGGAATGCGCACAGCGTTGCATCGATGTTGCATTCAAGCAATGCAATGTTGGCTATAGCGATGAATCCTGTCCCCAAATTCACGGCCACCGGCGGCGGGATCAACCGCCCGTCCAGGACGACGTCGCTGCCATCTTCCACATCATCCAGGAATTGCGCTGCAAGGTGTAGGGAGAACCAGGCGGCTGCAACGGGAATCGCATCGTCGGCATTGCCGCCCGCCACCAGGCAGGTGTGCAGCGGCAATGCCGTCAGCGTAAAGGGCGCAACCTCTTCTTTCTGTCTTTCTTTTTCGAAGATGGTTAATATGAGACGCGTATAAACCTTATCCTTTTCCAGATTCAGGATAACGTTTTTTAGCAGCTCATATACCTGAAGGGCTGATTGCGTGATAATCTTCCGTCCAATAAGGTTGGCAGTGGGCCGGGAGACCACGCGCTACGTCGCGATCTCCAGCATAGGGCGAATATGGCGAAAAAAGGACGCGCTACAACCCCCGCCGTTGGCGGTCACCCTGACGGCGGGCGAACGCCCACTCACCATTCATCATCAATTTGGGGTTCGGGCGATTTCGCTTAGGACGATTGCGCTTTTGTTTCGGGCGAGCCGAATTGCCAGTCCCAAGGGCCGTTGGGACCATCGCTGGCGTGAACGTCGCGGGAGCCGAATTGCCAGTCCCAAGGGCCATTGGGGCCGCTGGCGTGAACGTCGCGGGAGCCGAATTGCCAGTCCCAAGGGCCGTTGGGGCCGCTGGCGTGAACGTCGCGAGAGCCGAATTGCCAGTCCCAGGGGCCATTGGGGCCGCTGGCGTGAACGTCGCGAGAGCCGAATTGCCAGTCCCAGGGGCCATTGGGGCCGCTGGCGTGACGGGATTGGCTTAAGAGCGCCCGCATGTCGAAGAGAACATTCCGTTCCTCTTCCGACAATTCGAAAGCGGACAAGGCGGCGTGAGGATCTGCCAGAAATCGCTGGCGGAAATCGCTGTCGGTGGAAAGACGATAGATCATTTGTTGAAATTGGCTTGCCATAAGTAGCCTCCTGCTAGATGGTGGGAATGGATAGGAAACTGGATGCGATTTGAGGTGCACTATAACTACTAAGGTTATTGGCCCCAATATCTCTCTTTTCACAAAGATACGAAGGAAATGAAGATCCGCTGTCGTTCAAATAAAATTTTATTCGTGTTTCCTTGTATCCGCGTTGAGTCAACAAGAAATACGTTGGCCGTTACAGTGCATATCCATTTGAACAAGTATAACACAATTTTCGGCGAAAAGTCCTGTCGTTTGCGACAGTCTTTTATTTTTTTGTCCGATAATTGAGCTTTCTCAAGCTATCGCAGATGGCTTTTTTTGCTCGTATCCATGTCTCACTGCCCAGGCAATAGCCATTCCCCTGGAATCCGCGCCGATTTTGTCATAGATATTGCGTAAATGATATCGCACCGTACGTTCCGAAATGCCGAGGATTTCTCCAACTTTTGTATTCGTCCATCCCAAAGCCAGATAATGCAATATCTCTTTTTCTCGATCGGTGAATACAATTTCGCGCGAAGATTTCTGGGCTGTCAGCATCTTGTTGATGATGGCTCTGCTGAACCATCCTGTCTCTCCAGAGGCCACGCCGCGCACCGCCTCGACGATGACTTCTACAGCTTCTCTTTTGAGCAAATAGCCTGCCGCTCCCACTTCCACCATCTCTGTGATGAAGTTTTCGTCATCGTAGGCGCTCAACACCAGCACCTTGACCGGCTCATAAGAGGCCGAGAGCGCTTTGATTACTTCAACGCCATTTGCTTTAGGCATGGATACATCCAGCACCAGGACATCCGGCTTCAATTCCATTACCCGCCGTATTGTGGTCTCGCCGTCCCCTGTTTCCGCCACGACCTGGATGTCCTCCTCCATCTCCAGGATGGTGCGAATGCCTTGTCTTAAAACTGGATGATCATCTGCCAGCAAAACGCGAATCGGGCTCATAAGATAGTGTCAATACAGAAAGCGTATGCGGGAAAGTCGTCTTTATGTGCATGGTTTATTCCCATTCAAAACGATTTTGTGACTATACAGCTCACATGTCGAACTTTGAAGGTTAGAGCCGCCAACAGGCAACATGACAAGACCGTCAAACGTCACATTGCTGTAACGATATCATGGCTCATTGCAGGACGCATCTTTGGCGATAACGGTCTGACGTTTGACGTTTTACGCACGACGTGGGTTGGCGCAGATGGCTAACGTTGCTTCGTCAGACGTTTTTCGCTGTGGCCTGTATAGTAACACGATTTTTACAATTTCTCGTCAAACGTCATGCGTCAAACGTCAAGAAGAACCTCTTTGCCATGTTTCGATGTTTTACACTTTACGTTTGACGTGTTTTGTCGGGCGTTGGCCACGTGAAATTGTAAAAATGCAGGAAGGGATGATATGTGCCATGCCTTTTATGTATTATACTCATAAGTATTAGTTGGTGCAAACGATTTCTGGATTGGGCCGTAATTCCAAATTTAGACATACTTCACTTTTGCTCGTTGGGAACTTGACAAATTTTGCCAGGTATTTCGCAACAGGATAGCTGATATTCAGTATTTGGTATTCGAATCATTCCGGAAAGGGGGCAATATCCACTATCCGGTCTCCACTGTCCAGTCTCCCACAGCCAATTTGTCAAGCGCCAAAACGGTTCTTTTTAGCATGCCCAAATTTAAAGTCAGATGTACTGAAAAAAACTTCAACACGGAGGCGAAGAGTGCACAGAGGAGGAAAAAATCCCGGCCTTCCTTTTGTCCTGCACCGTGCATCATGCGCCCGCTTACGCGGCCTTGGCCAGCCGGTCGCCATCCAGCTTGAGAGAAAGCACCTGCGATACGCTGTCGGCCCCCATGCTCACGCCGTAGATGGTGTTGGCGATCTCCAGCGTGGCCCGGCTGTGGGTGATAACAATGAACTGCGCTTTCTCGCCCAGCTCGGTCAACACCGCCTTCACCCGCTCGATGTTCGCTTCATCCAGGGCAGCGTCGATCTCATCCAGCACCGCAAAGGGCGTGGGACTGACGCTGATGATGGCGAAGATCAGCGAGGCCGCGGTCAACGCCCGCTCGCCGCCCGAAAGCATGGTCAGATTGGCCGCGCGCTTGCCCGGCGGCCGGGCGATGATCTCCACGCCGGTGTTCGTGATGTCCTTGGGGTCGGTGAGCAGCAGCCTGGCCGTTCCGCCGCCGAACAGCCGGGTGAAGTAGTGGGTGAACGCCTTGGCCACGGCCTTGAAGGTGCGCCGGAATTCCATATCCATCAACTCGTCCAGCTCGGTGATCACCTGCTGCAACTGGCCCGCGGCCTCCTCCAGGTCTTGCGACTGCTGCGTCAGGAACTCGAAACGCTCCTTTGTGGCCCGATACTCGGCCTGGGCCTCGGGATTGACGGGGCCCAGACGTCGTAGCAAGCCCTTCAACCGCTGAATCTCCTCCTTCATCTCTTTGGGGATTTCCGTCACCCGCGGCAGGGTGGTCACGATGCGATCGAAGGGCAGCGGCTCTTGCGAGGTCACGCCATCCTCGCCTTCGAACGCGACCAGGCCAAAATCATTCTCGATCTGCTTGCGAAGATATTTGAGCTGATCCTCGGCTCGCTGCAAGGCCAGTTGCGCCTGATTCAACTGCCGCTCCTCCTGGTGCAGCCGCTGGCGCAGGGCCTCGCCCGTGGCGTCGTGCTCGATCCAGCCATTTTCCAGCTCGTCCAGCTTGCGTTGCGCGGGGGCGATTTTTTCGGTGAGGGCGTGATAACGCTCGTCGGAATCAGCCAACTGCTCGCGCACGCCCGCCAGCCGCTGTTCTAGCTCGCTCAGCTCACGGACGATGGCGGCGATGCGCTCCTGGCGCTGGGCCAGATCCGCCTGGATTTTGCGCAACCGCGCCTCGCGTTCGGCCACGATGGCGGCCTGGGCCTGCACCCGCTCGTCGGTGGCGTCCAATCGCGCCTGGGCCTGGGCCACCGCCTGCATCAGGCCCGATGCACCCAACGCGCCCATCTTCTCCTCCAGCGCGGCGATGCGATTCTCCACGCCGGTCTGCTCCTGGCGCAGCGCAGCGATCTCCTCTCGCAGCCGGGCCAGGGTGCGTCCGAAGTTCTCTAGCTCCAGCTTCTGCTTCTGCGCCTGCTCCCGACGCCAGGCCTCGGCCTGCCGCGCTCGATCCAGCGCGCTCTGAATCTGCGCCAGGGTCGTGGTCAGGGATTTCTCCTCCGCGCCCAGCTCGCTGGCGACCCTCACCAACTGGGTGCGCTCCTCCTCGATGGCGGCGATGGCCTGATTCAGACTCTCGATCTCCTCATCCAGCCGCTTCATGCGCGTCTGCACCCGATCGATCTGCCCGGGCAACTGCCGATACTCCCGCTCGCGGGCCAACATGCCGCCCTTCTGGCGCTGATTGCGGCTGCCGCCGCTGACGCTGCCGCCCGGATGCACGTAATCGCCCTCCAGGGTGACGATGCGGGGCCGATGCCCGCCTCCGCGACTGATACGCCGCGCCACCGATAGATCCTCCACCACCAGAATCTGCCCCAGCAGCAACTCCACGGCCTGCCCGATCTCCTCGTCATACGAAACCAGGTCCGCGGCCCAGCCCAGCACGCCCTTTTCGCTCGGGGCTTTGTTGCGGCGCTGGGGACGCAGATTGTCCAGGGGCAGGAACGTGGCCCGGCCGCCCCGGGTTTTCTTCAGCAGAGAGATGGCCGCTTCCGCGTCCTCCCAGCTTCTCACCACCACATCCTGCAGACGTCCGCCCAGCGCGGCCTCGATGGCCTGTTCGTAGCGATCCGGGGTCTCGATGAGGTTGACGATGGGGCCCAGAACGCCCTGCAATCGCCCCCGATGACTGGCCCGCACCACCTGCTTCACCCCCGCGAAGAGCCCTTCGCCCTCCGCGCGTAGCCGATCCAGCAGCTCATAGCGGGCTCGCAGCTCTCGCACCTGGGCGGCGAACTCGGCCCGCTGACGCTCCAGCCGGGCGCGGCGCACCACCGTCTCCCGCTCCCGCTCCTCGGCCTGCCGGTGCCGCTCCTGCAGCTCGGTGATGCGACGGCCCAGCGCTTGCAGGCGCGAGCTCACCTCATCCCATTGCGCTTGCGCGGCCTCGGCCTCGGCCCGGGCTTTTTCGGCCTCCGCCATATTTTGCGCCAGCTCCGCCTTCAACGCTTCGCGTTGCTCTTTGGCGTGCCGGATGCGACTTTCACGATCGTGGATGGCCGTGGTCAGGGCCATCATGCGCTCTCGGGCCTGGGTCAGAGCCTGCTCCGTCTGCGCCCGCTCCGCCTCCAGCGCCTGCAGCGCGGCCCGGGCCTCCTGCAGTTGCTGCTCGCGCGTCGCCCGCTGCTGGTGGATGTCGGCCAGCGCGGCTCGGGCCTCCTCCACCCGCTCCTCTTCCGCGCGGATGGTTTCGTTCAATAGCTCGATCTCCGCGGTCAGGCGCTCGCGATCCGCGGTCAGCGCCCGGATGCGCTCGCGCACCACGGCCTGCTCCTTTTGCAGCGCGGCGCGGACGTTTTCCAGCTCCGAAAGCTCTCTGCGCCACTCGCTCAATTGGGCTCGCAGCGCCATCTGCTCATTGCGCAGCGCCGTGGTTTTGGCGCTGAAGGCTTCGATGCGCTGGTTGGTCTTTTCGATGACCTGATTCCAGTGCGCCACCGCGGCCCGGGCGTCCACCAGCTTGCTCACGGCCTGATGCCAGTTGTAACCGTACCATACCCGCAGCAGCTCCCGCAGCTCGGCGCTGAGCTGTTCGTGTTGGATGGCCTTTTCGGCCTGCTTTTCCAGTTTGCGCAGCCGCGGCTCGATCTCGGCGATGATGTCCTGCACCCGGGTGAGATTGTCCTGAGTCTTGCCCAGCCGATCCATGGTCAGGCGGCGCTTGGTGCGATAGTGGGTGATGCCCGCGGCCTCCTCGAAAAGGATGCGCCGATCCTCCGGGCGCTGCGACAGGGCCTGATCGATCATGCCCTGGCCGATGACAGTGTGCGTGCGCCGTCCCAGGCCCGAGCGATCCAGCAGCTCATGTACATCCTTCAGGCGCACGCGGCTGCCGTTGATGTAGTATTCGTTATCGCCCGAGCGATAGGCGCGGCGGGTGATGACCACCTCGTCGAAATCGATGGGCAGCCAGTTGTCACTGTTGTTCAGCAGGATACTGACTTCGGCCATGCCCATGCGCGAGCGCTGATTGCTGCCGTTGAAGATCATATCTTCGGTCTTCTTGCCCCGCAACACCGAATACGCCTGTTCGCCCATCACCCAGCGAATGGCGTCGGCGATATTGCTCTTGCCACTGCCGTTTGGGCCCACGATGGCGGTGATGTTGCTGTCGAAGATGATCTCGGTTTTGTTGGCGAAGGTTTTATAGCCGTGAAGCGTGATTTTTTTCAGTCGCATAAGGTTTGTTTGCTATCCGTTTCCTTGCGTTTTGATGTGGGGGATGGGGGAATGCCGCCGAGGAGGGCGCGGTCATACACGGGCTTGGGGACGTTGACTCCCGTCTCGCCCGGACGTCATTCTGCGCCTGGCCGCCCGGCGATTCGCGCCAGCGCATTCTGCGCGGCGGCCTGCGCGGCCTGCTGTTTGCTCTTGCCGGTTCCCACGCCGTATGTCTCGTCGCCAATGCGCACCTCGACGGTGAATTCCCGGTCATGATCAGGCCCGGACGCGGCGGTGGTCACGTATGAGGGGGTGGCTTTCAACTCCGCCTGCGACCATTCCTGCAAGCGGCTTTTGGGGTCCTTGGTGAGCCGATCCATCTGCAACTGCTCTAGCCGGGCGCCAAAGAAGGGCAGCAGGAAATCCTTGGCCTTCGCCATGCCCTGATCCAGATAAATGGCGCCGACCACGGCTTCGAAGGCGGAGGAGAGGGTGGAATCTCGCTCCCGGCCGCCGGTGTCGGCCTCGCCCCGACCCATGAGCAGATACTCGCCCAGATGAATCTCGCGGGCGAAATCGGCCAGGGTTTCCTTGCGCACCAGATACGCCCGCATTGCGGTCAGCGAGCCCTCCCGCTTTTCGGGAAAGCGCTGATACAGCAGCTCCGCGGCCGCCAGTCCGATGACCGCGTCGCCCAGAAACTCCAGGCGCTCGTTATCGCCATTGAGGAAGGGCAATTCGTTGATGGAGGAGCGGTGCGTCAGCGCCCGCACGATCAGGCTTTGATTGGAGAAGGTTACGCGGATGAGGGCCTGGAATTCGCGGGCGTTTTCAAAGGGATCGTTCTGCTTTGAATCCATGACCTGTTAGAATGAGCGCGACGGCGTCGTTGGGGGCGAGCGCGTCTTCCATGTGAGCCAGCGCGGCGTAGGGCAAGGCTGCGGTGGGCTCCACACAAAATCCCTGTCGGGCAAGCTCGGCCTGGGCCTGCACTATCTCCGCTTCGGGGATGGCGATGACTCGACCTTTGGTCTTGCGCACCGCGGCCCACATGGCGTCGATGTGCGGCGGGTTGGGGATGGCGACGCCATCGGCGATGGTAGGGGAGGCGGTGAAGCGTCCGGGGCGATAGGCGTCGCGGGATCGGGCCAGGAGGGGCGCACAGGCCTGGGCCTGCACCGCGACCAGCCGCGGCAGATCCTGGATGTATTTGGCTTTTTGCAATGAACGGAAGCCCCAGCGGACGCCGCGCAACAAAGTGCCGTTGCCCGCGGGCAGGATCACCCATTCCGGCGCTCTGCGCCCGAGCTGCTCCCAAATCTCCCAGGCGATGGTCTGCATGGCCAGGGAGTAGCCCGGATGCCAGACATGGCTGGCGTAGAAGACGTCGGGATTCTGGGCGAACGCATCCGCGGCCTCGGCCACCGCGTCCCGTCCGCCCGAAACGGCTTCGAGCTCTGCGCCAAATCGCAGGATCTGCCGCGTCTTGCCCTCGGGCGCCGCAGCGGGAACGAAGATGCGGACTCTCATGCCCGCGCGGGCTGCGTACGCGGCCAGGGCTGCGCCTGCGTTGCCCGAGGAATCATCGATGACCATCTTGTCATCGCCCTGGATGGTGTTGATGAGGAAGGCCGCGCCCCGGTCTTTGAAACTGCCGGTGGGGTTCAGGGTCTCGTTTTTGACATAAACGATGCCTTTGCCAGAATGGGACAATCGCAGAAGGGGCGTGCCGCCTTCTCCCAGGCTGACGGGATTGTCGTGCACCGGGGGCAGCAGGTGTCGATAGCGCCACATGCCCGGCAGCGATAGCTCGATGAGGCTGGCGTCAAAGACGATGTTGCGTTTGGGCTGCAACGGGCCGCGGCAAACGGGCCGGGGACATCGCGGCTGCTGAGGCGGCCAGCTCACCGGCTGATTGCAATGACGACAACGGAGCTTGAAGGGTTTGACGGGCATGAGAACTCAGGCGGGCGTCTGGATGATCGAGCCCACGACGCAAATCGTAATTGTAATGCCTGCTTTGGAAATTGAAAAATCGCTGGTTTGTGATGCGTGATGCGGAACGACCTCACGGATCACGATTTACGCATTACGACATTCAACGCCGCAAGCTCGCCCGCACGAAATGTTGGTTGACTCGACGGATGATCAGGCTGCGCAGGCCCGCGATGTTGCGGCTCTGCTGATATTCCGCATATTCCACCCAGCGTTCCAACAGCCGTAAGCTCGCATAAGCCCGGATGATCTCCGCGGGCGGCAGCGCCCGAATGGATTCGTAGCCCCGCAGGAATTTTTCCTCGGTCTGGCGGACGACCGCGGCCGTGTAGGCCATCTCGCCCGCGAACAGATGCCATTTGTCGATGAAGCGCACGGCCGCGATGAACCACCCGACATCCAGCGCCGGATCGCCGTGGGTTGCGAGTTCGGTGTCCAGTACGGTGATCTCCTGCGGCGACTGGCAGAGGATGTTGCGTAGGGTGTAATCCCCGTGCAGGGGGATGGCGTCCGGGCGCTGTGCTGCGCCCAAAACGCCGATTTGCTCCCGAAGGCGCTTTTCCTCCACGGGATCCAGCCCGTGAACGCGCAATTTAGGCAGCAGCGTTTCCATCTTTTCGATGGGATCGGGCGCGGGTCGGGCCCAGTCTGGCGCGGGCGTCTCGTGCAGCAGGGCCAGCCATTGTCCCGCCCGCTCGACGAAATGCTGCGCCAACTGGCAGCCCGTTTCGATGGCCCAGTTGCGGCAATCCTTCAGGCGCAGGAAGAGGGGATCGCCGGGCGCTTTTTCCATGATCAGCGCGGGCGGGTCCTGCCAAAATCCCAACATGCGGGGAACGTTGAGATGCGGCTCTGCGGCAAAGCGTTGCATCAGCAATCGCCCGGCCCGAAAGGCCCGATCCACGTCAGCGGCCTTGCGCCCGTGGGGAGCTTTGACCAGGATGTCGGTGAGGGGCAGGCCGTCGGCCAGGATAGTGAAGGGATAAATTCGCGAATAGGTGCGGATATCTGGCGGGCCCGCCACGCGGATATCCAGATGACGTTCTTCATCCGGGAAGAACCGGTGCAGCTCGGGCCGCAGCCGGGATATCCAGGCCTTTTGGCGCGGAGTGGCGGCTTTGGTCGCTCCCGTGCGAGGTTTGCTCATAATCATCAAAAAAGAGCGGGCAGCAGCGGCCGCACGCTCTTCGAAGGGCGTTTTCGAGGGGGGTTAGTACCAATCGTCGTTGCGTCGTCGGCGAGGACGCTCATCGCGAGGACGGGCCATATTGACGCGCAAATTGCGCCCGTTGAAGAGATACCCGTCCAATTCGGCGATGGCTGTCTCGCCTTCTCGCTGCACAGCCATCTCCACAAATCCAAAACCTTTGGATCTGCCCGTATAGCGGTCGAAGATGATAACAGTTGAAACGACTTCGCCATATTGTGCGAAAAGGTTTTTCAATTCATCTTCGGTGGTGCTGTATGGCAAATTGCCAACATAAATGTTCATCTATAACTCCGGGAATTTCAGCCATTTCTGAGGGACATCAATCTACGACCAATGGCAGCCAAATCGAAGATCAATGAGCCGTTGCCGACTTTCAACCTTCCTATCATATCACCGATGCGTTGTTCTTACAAACGGTTTTGCGGGCGTGCAGCAATTCCAAATTTAGAATCCGCAAGCGGCAGAGAGACGATTTTTCCCTCTCGGTCTCCTTTTCGCCCCACCCCGACCCTCTCCCGAACGCGAGTGCATTGAGTCATTGTTGCGTTTGCCTCCGGGGCAGGTCGCAAGTGGCAAGTAGCAGGTGCAACGTGATTTCGCCGACGGCGCTGAACCTGCCACCTGCTACAAAGGTCGATAACTTTTTCTCGATCTGAATCCAAGAAAACGAAGAAAAAATGTATAAATTCCCCTTTGCGCCTTTGTGTTCTTAGAGGTTTTCGGGTGACGACCTTAGTAGTTACACACGAAAAGAAAATAAAGAAAAATACTTCGCTCCTTCAGCTTCTTCGTGTTTTTGTGGCAAAAAATAGTAATGAGACCTTGGTTGTCACAATTGTGAAGATGCCGTCCACCGTCCCCGGCCATCTTTTTCTCCTACCGCCCCGCTGCCAGCCCGAAATCGAACTCGCCCGTGTGGTTGGAGAGGGTGGTCGAGCCATCGGTCTTTTCGCCCAGGACTATGTAGTAGTAGTTGACTGCGGGATCGCCCAGGGCGCCGGGGTCGTCG
>JALXAF010000313.1 GCA_026992375.1 Anaerolineae bacterium | reverse complement strand
TGGATTCGACGACAGCAGCGGGAGAAATTTGTTCAAGCTTCCTTTTGTTGGGTAACATGATGGGGGCAACCTGAGTGGTTAAAAGCAGGCTGATCATACCATAATCTACAGGGGGCGAAAAATACTGTGACATCTTGTGCACGGCGGGCGCAAGGTCGTTTGGGGTGCGTTCCAAAATTGGGGCGCACTGGCCGAATAGAATTCGGTTCTGAGGGTGTTCCGCCGCATGTCCTCCTGCGAGGACATTTTCGGGCGTAAATTGGCCTGTCTGCGCAGGCAGACAAGCGGCCCATCCAATCAAACTTCCTTATCTCCTCCCCAGCCCGTCCCGGAGCGGGGGAGGAACAAAAGGAGGGGGCTGCCCCCAGCCCTGATTTCAATCGGCAGGTTCTGGCAAGAAATGCAAATTTGCCCCCAAATTGGAACGCACCCGTCGTTTGCGGGGCGCTTGGCGGCGCGAGGTTCGAATGATAGAATGGAATCTCAATTATGCTTCATTCTCATTTGCTTTCGGCAAACTGTCGCTCGAGGCGCGCTGCGCAAAAGATGCCCGATTCCATCCATCCCATCCTTCGCTCCCTTTCCCTCAGCCCCCAGCAGTGGGCGGCCATCGACCATCTGAGAGACGACGCGTTGATCACCGCGGGGGCGGGCACTGGCAAAACCCGCACCCTCACCGCCCGCTATTTGCAGTTGCTGGCTCAGGGCGCGCCCGTGCGCAGCATCGTGGCCATCACCTTCACCCGCAAGGCCGCCCGCGAGATGCGCAATCGTATTCGCGAGCAGGTCTGGCGCTACGTTGAGCGGGAGGATATCGACGACGCGGAGCGGGAGCGGTGGCGCTCCATCGCCGTGCAACTGGACGCGGCCCGGATCAGCACGATTCATAGTCTGTGCCAGGAGATTTTGCGCACGCACCCCGCCGAGGCCCAGGTGGATCCCGACTTTCAGACGCTGGAAGAGGGCAAGGCCGCGCTGTTGCAGGAAGAATCGGTGGACGAGGCGCTGTTTTGGGCCGCGGGCCAGGAACAGGTGGCCGGATTGTTGGCGTCGACGCCCGAGAAGACCGTGCGCGAGGCTGTGAAGACCCTGCTGGCGGGCGGGGGCGAAGCCTGGTCGCTGCTGATGGCCTTTCCCAATGATCCCGACGCCCTGCTCGCCCGCTGGGAAAAATGGCTGATCGAGAACCAGCTTGCTCGCCTGCGCGAGCTCATGGCTGAGCCCGAGTGGCGGGACGCGCAGCGCTTCATCGAAACCATCGCGCCCCGGGATGCCGCAGACAAGCTGGCTGTGCAGTGGGCCCGGGCGCGCGAGGCGTTGCTGCTGCTGGAAAAGGCTGGCGCGGATGGAGGATTTCGCGAAGGCGTGCAGACGTTGCGCCATCTGAATTTTACAGGCGGCAGGCAAACGGCCTGGCCCGGCGGCAAGGATGGCAAAAACGCGGTGGCCGCGGCGCTGAAGCGGCTCCGTTTGCCCTTCAAGCGCGATTCAAAGTTTCCGGGTTCCGGCAATGACGCCTGGCTGGGCGAATCCCTCAATCAGGAGGACGCCCGCGTCGCCCGGGCGCTGCTCCAGCTCAGGGCCATCGCCCTGCAGGCTGGCGATATCTACGCCGCGCGCAAGGCCGATTTGCAGGCTCTCGATTTCGATGATCTGGAGGAGCGGGCCATTCGGTTGCTGGAACAGAGCGATGAGGTGCGGGCCTGGTGGCAATCTCAGGTGCAGGCCCTGCTGGTGGATGAATTTCAGGACACCAACGCCCGTCAGACCCGGCTCTTGCACCTGTTGGACGGCGGGCGGGGCGTGCGGTTTTTGGTGGGCGATGGCAAGCAATCCATCTATCGCTTCCGCGGGGC
Source organism: Anaerolineae bacterium (assembly GCA_026992375.1). GTDB lineage: Bacteria > Chloroflexota > Anaerolineae > J102 > J102 > M2005. Next base: position 3,228 of record JALXAF010000313.1, on the reverse strand, counting down.
TGATGTCGAGGTCTTTCAGAATCTGCGGCGGGATTTCGAGCGGCGGGGCAAGCGCGTCGCCCCCCTGGATGAGACCTGGCGGGCGCACGAGGCCCTGGTGCATGGTCTCAACAGCCTGCTCGAACCGGTGTTGGGCGAGGCCCGCCATCCCTGGCAGGTTCCATTCGAGGCGCTGCAACCGGCCCGACCCGCGGGCCCCCGCTGTCCTGGCCCTCCCTTCATCGAGTTCCACCTGGCGACAGGCTCGAAGCAGGAGGGCGCGCTGAAGCGCGCGGCCCAGGCCGTGGTCTGGCGTCTGCAAGAGATGATGGACCGGGGCCGCTGCAAGCCCGGCGATGTGGCTATTCTCACCCGGGCGTCGGGCAGTTTCTCAGCTTATGAGGACGCGCTGGACGCGGCCGGGATTCCCTTTCTCACCCTGGCTGGCCGGGGATTTTATCAGCGCCCGGAGATTCGCGATCTGGTGACGGTGATGCGGGCCGCGGCTGATCCCACCGATGACGTGGCTCTGGCCGGGGCGTTGCGTTCGCCGGGCCTGGGCCTCAGCGATGCCGCGCTCTATCGGCTGGCCCGCCAGCGGGACGCCATGAGCCAGGCGGATGGGCCCCGCGCCTCCCTGTGGCAGACCCTCTCCGAGGCTGTCGAGGCCGTGGAGCCAGAGCAGATTCGGGCCGAACGCGCCCGTTCGCTCATCCAACAATTGAACGGCATGGCTGGCCGGGCCGCGGTGGCGGATTTGTTGAAGTTTTATCTGGATGAAAGCGATTATCTCGCCATCCTCGCGGCCGCAGGGCAGCCCCGCGCGGTGCGCAATGTCTCGAAGCTGCTGGATGATGTGCAGCGGGCTGGATTCGTGCAGGTGGAGGCTTTTATCGAGTATGTGAAACTGGCCCGATCGACGTCCATGCGAGAGGGGGAGGCGCCGGTGGTGGCCGAGGGTGCGGTGCAGATCATGTCGGTGCATCGGGCCAAGGGGCTGGAATTCCCCATCGTCGTCCTGGGCGATGTCACGTATCGGGGGCGTTCGCGCAGCGGGCTGCTGCTCTCCGCCGGGCAGATTGCGTGGAAGCTGCCATTGCTTCCGGGCGAAAAGCAGGGCCCCGTCCTGTATGAGGCACTGGAACGTGTGGAGGCGGGCAAGGATGAGGCCGAAGACCGGCGTTTGTTGTATGTGGCCGCCACCCGCGCCCAGGAGGCCCTGCTGATCAGCGGCGTCGCCAGCGCCCGGGGCTGGCTGGAGATGCTGGCCCAGGCCGTTCCTCTGGATGTTTCGGGATGGAAAGAGGCCGTGACGGACGCGCGCCGCGAGGTTTACACCCTGGCCGGTTCCGCCACGCCGGTGCATTGCACCCTGATCGGGCCCGAGTGGACGCCCGGGCCGCGTCCATCCGCCCCGCAATCCGCACCCCGCGCCCCCCGCTTCGAGCCCCGGATGCTGGCGCGGGTTGACGGCGGCGAGGAGGCGCTGGACGAGAAGCTGCGCGCGGCGGAGGAGAAGCCCGAACGCCGGGTGTGGCGCGTCGTGCCGCCCGAGGAGCGGCGCGCGTGGGCGCCTTCGTGGCTGGTGGGCGCGCTCATCCACCGGGCCATCGAGATCGAGCGCTTTCCTGATGATCCCCGCTTCGATGGTTGGTTCCGGGCCAGCGCCCGCGGGCTGGGCGTGAGCGATGAGGCGATGTTGGACAATGCGCTGTGGCGGGCCCGCAGCACCCTGAAACGCTTGCAGCGCAGCGCTTTGTGGCGCGAGCTCATCACTGCAGATCGCCGCATTCACGAGCATCCCTACGCCTACGCCGATGCCTCCGGGCGGGTGGATCGAGGCGTCATCGACGTCATCTGGCAGAAGAACGGGCGCTGGTTCCTGGTCGATTTCAAGACGGATCGGGTGCGCGATGCCGCGGCGATGAGGGAGCGGATTCAGGAGATGGCATACGAGGCGCAGGTGCGGCGCTACATCCGGGCGATGGCGTCCTTCCTGGGTAAGACGCCCGCGGCGTATCTTTGTTTTCTGGATGTTGGGGGCGAGGTCGCGGTCATTGAGGTGGCGGACGGGCCGGACGATGGCGAGGCGCATTCCGCTGCCAGATGAAATGCTGCGCGGCCAAGGCGGCGCGGGCGGCCAAGCCCGTAATGCGTGATTCGTGATGCGTGACGACCTCACGCATTACGCATTACGCATCACTCCCGTTGCAGATACGCCCGACGTTGGCTTTGCCAACCCTGGGCAACCAGCGATCATTCCATCGAGACCGAAAAATCCCTCGTTACGTCATTCCGACGACCCAGGGAGGAGGAATCTCCTCGCTTGCAAGGGGATTTCTCGGTCGCTGCGCTCCCTCGAAATGACGTAAGAGAACCTGTTTTCAAAATCTGTGTTCTATCCGCGAAGTAAATTGCAGTGTGAGATTATGCGCTGTTGTGGATATTGAGCGGATTGCGTATAATGGAAGCATCGTTCATTCAGGAGACTGTCGATATGACCGTTATTGTAAAAAGCACGCCAGAGAACGTCATTGCCTTGCCCCAACAACTACTCGAATCATTGAATCTGAGCGATGGTGAAGAAGTCAAGGCGATTGTCGAGGGACAGACGTTGCGCCTGGCGCGCCTGAACAAATTCCTGGCTCTGCGGGGGATTATGGCCGACGATGCCGCATTCGACGAAGCTATGTCATCTCTCAACCATGCCTGGGACAAATGGACGCCCCCCGATATTGCCTAGACACCAACGTTCTGATCGATTTTCTTAGAAACAGGGAGCCGGGCGCTTCCGCTGTCGAGAAAGTCGTCAGAGATGCTGAATGTTTTGTGGCGGCAGTGACGGTCTACGAGCTGTTGTTTGGGGTGGCGCGGGCCAGGAAAAAGATCGGAGAGGAGGCGCTGTTGGGAGTTATGACGGTTTTGCCCTTTGATGGCGTCGTGGCTGAAACCGCGGCATCGCTCCATGCGTTTCTAATCCGCTCCAACCAGGAGATTGGAGTCAAGGATGTTTTCATTGCCGCGACATGCCTTGTGCACGACATGCCTGTCTTGACTGCCAATAAACGTCACTTTGGGCGAGTTCCGGGATTAAAAGTCATCACGCCTGGCGAATTGCTCCAGCGACAATCACCGCAGGGAGGAGGAATCTCCTCGCCTGCAAGGTAACTAAGGTAGGCCTGCTGAGCCAACGTTCAAGACAGCATTCGTCAGTTTTGCAGCCTTGGCCGCTGGACCTGGCCCCCACCC
>JALXAF010000312.1 GCA_026992375.1 Anaerolineae bacterium | reverse complement strand
GCCAGGTAGAGCGCGGGCTCGTAAACCAGCCGCTCTTCTTCCGGCTGAATGTTGCGATTTTCTTCCTTTTCCAGCGCGGCCAGGGCCCGTTTGGCGCTGACGTTCACCGGGAAGTAAAACTGGGGGATGTCGGGAGATAGCGCGGGCGGCTGGGCGCTGTATCCGGGCGGAAGCGTCTCCTCCGGCTCGACCGGCTTCTGCTCCCGAATGACGGCTGGGGCGGTTGCAGGCCCGGCCGCGGGCGATGCGGGCGCGTTGGCCGCGGCCTGTTTGATGGGCGCCATCAGTTTGGCCACCTGATCGCGACTCAGCGGCCCGCGCAGATAGCTCATGGCCCAGCGGGTCTGGAAGATGATCGGCTCGTCTTCGTGCACGTTGTGCAGCAGAAAGGCGCGGGAGCCCAGCGAGGAGATGGTCTTCATCATCTCCGGACGACTCATGCCGCCCTCGCCGCCCGAGGCCGAAAGCAGTCCGTTGATCAACCGCTCCTTATCCCGTTCGGCCTGCAGCTTGCCGATGAACCAGGTGCCTGCGTTGGTGAGCCCCTTGTAATCCAGGTCCGCTGGATTTTGAGTGGTGAGGATGACGCCGAGACCGTAGGCCCGGGCCTGCTTCATCAGCGTCAGCAAAGGCTTTTTGGATGGCGGGTTGGCCGTGGGCGGGAAGAATCCGAACACCTCATCCATGTACATCAGCGCCCGCAAACTGGTGGTGCCGTTCTGCTGCCGCATCCAGGTGATGAGTTGTTCCAGCAACAGGGTGACGAAGAACATGCGCTCGGGCTCGCTGAGATGGGCGATGTAGAAGATGCTGTGCCGGGGTTTGCCCGCTTCGTTGAAATAGAGAGAATCGATATCCAATGGCTCGCCTTGCAGCCACGATTGGAAGCTGGGAGCGGCCATGATCGCGTTCAAGTCCATGGCCAGCTCGAAACGATCCTTCTGCGGGAAGAAGGTCTCCACATCGAACACGCCCAGCTTGGTGACGGGCGGATTCTGGATGGCCATGATCAGCCTGGCCATGTCCAGGTCTTCGCCGCGCTGCCAGTAGTATTCGAAAATGTTGGAAAGCAGGATGTGCTCGCGGCTGCGCAGAGGATCGGCGTCGATCTTCACCAGGCCCAGCAGGGCGCTGACTGTGCCCTGAATTTGCTCTCGCAACAGCTCCTTGTTGCCTTCCCAGTCCAGTTGCGGCGCTCGCAGCGAAGCCAGAATGGAGATGGGCAGGCCAGCGTCGGAGCCGGGCGTGTAGATGCGGAACTCGGCGCTCTCTTTCAACATGCGGATGCGCTCCGGGCCTTCGCCCCAATCGGCCAGGCCCTTGCGCCACACGTCGGCCATCCTGGCTGCATACGCCTCGATGGTCATATTCTTGCGTCGGGCGTCGTCGATGTTCACCCACGGCTGAAAGTCCTCCGGGCGCAGCTCGGGAAAGGTGAGCAGCAGGTTGGTGATATCCCCCTTGGGATCAATGATGATGGCGGGGACGTGATCGATGGCCGCCTCTTCCAGAATGTCGATGCACAGGCCCGTCTTGCCCGAACCGGTCATGCCCACCACCACCGCGTGGGTGGTCAGGTCCCGGGCGTCGTACATGACCAGATCATCCAGGCGTTGGCGGGATTCGAGATCATATTCTTTGCCGATATAAAAGGCCCCAAGTTTTTCGAATGGTTGCATGGCGTCTACTACTTCCTTGGAGATGGGAGTAACGCGATACAGCCCCGGCAGAAAACGCCTGACGAAGCAACACTGGCCATTTACGCCAACCCATGTCATGCGTAAGACGTCAAACGTCATGCGGTCGTCGGTGGAGCGGCATCCTGCAATGAGCCAGAGCATCGTTACAGCAGGATGACGTTTGACGCTTGACGTTTTACGAGCTTGGCATGTCGCAAGTTGTTGGATATTGCCTGCAAGGTCTGGCGTGTGAGCTGTATGGTTACGAAGGATGAAACGAAAGACGACTTCATTTTATACCACTCTGCGTTTTTGGAAAACCCGCCCGGCGTCGAGATGCGAATGGATGCGCGAGAGTGCGGGCGCAGGAGCCCTCCCAACCGCCCGCGCCTGTTGATCTTGACGATATGGTCGGGGACTGCTATGATTCAACCATCCACGCAAAGCGTTTCATCGTTCCAGCTTGTGGGGCGGTGGCGGAATTGGCAGACGCAGCGGACTTAAAATCCGCCGGGCGCAGGCCCTTGTGGGTTCGAGTCCCACCCGCCCTACTCTTTCCGAACGGTGCGTATCGCCTGGCTTTTTCCGAGCCGGGTTTTTTTGTGCATCATAACGCCATTCCCGGATGCAGAGCATTTTTCATCATGACTATCGAAGCCCGAAACATGGGGCGAAATCTCTCGCTCATCACCATCAACAAGATCATTCAATTGATGGGCGGGGCGCTTTGGGCGGTGATCGTGCCGCGCTGGATGGGGCCCGAGCATTATGGCCGCTTCGCCCTGGCCATGTCTATCTCGCTGCTGTTGTGGTGGGTGGGAGACCTGGGGGGGCTGGAGGTGTTCGGCCGCCACATCCCCCCTCTGCAAGAAAAAGACCCCGACGCCGCTCGCGAGCTCTTCGGGCAAGCCTTCATCCTGCGCGTGATCATCGCCTTTTTGCTGGTCCCGGTGATGCTGGCGGTCGGTCCCATGATTGCGCCCTGGCTGAAGGGATGGCCTTCGGCGCTGATAGCCATGTCCGCGGGCTTGCACATCATTTCCTGGAGCAGCTTTCATCTGCTTTACGCCCGCAAAGAGATGGGCAAATGGGCAACGGAGCTTTCGTGGCGGCTGATGACCCAATTGCCCCTGGTGTTGCTGGCGGGCAAGTGGAGTCTGACTGCGCAGATGGCCGCTTACACCGCCAACGAGGTCATTTATCTTTCGCTGGCGCTGTGGTGGACGCGAGATTGGTTTAGCTGGCGGGCGCTCCAGCCGAATTTTGCCTTCCTGAAGCCCTATTTGCGAATGGGATTGGGTTTTTGGGCCACCAATGTGGGATTGATTTTGCTCTTTCGCACAGGCACGCTGATGGTGCAGGTGCTCACGGGACAATCGGCCCAGGTCTCTTTTTACGATCTAGCTCTCACCGTTTTCTTCTTGATCTACACCATCATCGACCAGCTCACTCGCTCATTTCTCCCCACCGTCACCGAATTTCACGAAGGCGGGCAACAGGAGCGGATGAGTCGTTGGTTGCAGGCGTTGACGCAGTGGGGAGCGGCTCTGGCCATCATCGCCGTCATCGCTGTGCAATACACCGCCGACTGGATTTTGCCATTCATCCTGGGCGGCGATTATGTAGAAGCGGCGACAGTGTTGCGAGTGATGCTCTTTTCGTTGCCTGCGCTGGTGCTGGTGGGCGTGGGCGCCGTGGCTGCGGCAGTGCATCAGAGCCCGCGCGTCAAGTTGTTCGCCATCGCCATCGGCGCCCTTGTTTTCTGGGGAGGCGCCGCGTTTATCACCCCCCGATATGGCGCGGTGGGCGCGGCTTGGGCGCTGACCGCGGGTCTGAACGTCTATGCTCTGTTGCTTTTTTCGCAGGTGCGACACGCTCTGCAATTCCCCTGGCGCAAGCTCATCGGCTTGTTCCTGCTGGCCATCCCTTTTTTGCTCATCCGCAGTTACGTCATCCCCAATTTTCTCATAGCGCTGGCGGCTTCAGCGGCCGCAGGGGGGGGGTATCTGGGTGCGGCGGTGGCGCTGCGCCTGGCGTCGCTGGATTTTTTGCAGATGGCGTTACAACTGCTGCCGGGCCGCTCCCGTTCCGATCAAGGCGAAGGCAATTCGATGTGATAGGCGGGATGCCCATCTTCGTTCTCGCCGCCTCCCACGGGTGTTAAATGGCGAATGAGGATTTCAGTCGGAACGCTATCGGGCGAAGAAGTCATCTCACGGTTGTTGCTGAGGTCATACCAGCCAAATACGAGACTCAACATCGCAACCACGGCAAGAAAAATAATCAAAAGGCCTTTCCAGGGGCTCTGCCGAGAGATCGGGGCGTTCTGCTCGCGCCAGATCATCGTTATATTCCCCACCTTGATGATGTCGCCATCCTTTAGCAAGGCCAGGGAATCGAGAGGTCGATCATTGACATAGGCGATGGCGCGAGAAGAAAGAGTCGCCGCCTGCCAGATGCTGCCGCGAGATTGCAGGATAAGATGGCGCGGGAGCACGTTTTGTCCTTGTAGGGAGAGATCACAGGTGGCGTCAGAGCCGATGATGAAGGGCGTGTGACGCACCTGCACAGTTTGTTCTGTCGCGAGCTTGATATGGGGCATGAGGAGCGGTGTATGATAGCGTGGCGCGAGGAAAAATGACATCGCCGATTTTATCCTGCAACAAAATTTGATGGATGTCAAGCGCTGGCCGAATGAATTCAGTCTCTTGGGTCAGACCCGCGTCTGCTTACTTGGTTCTCAACTTATTTGGGATGATCCCCGGGATTTATGCAGGAGGCTCCACCAAATCGCTCCTCTCTTGTTTCCTGTTTCCTGATTGACGAAAATCATATACAAAATAACGAATTTGCTTTACAATAGGTGTGCATCCCAAATCGTTGACATTATCGAGGAGTTCCTTATGCGTCGCGTTCTCTTATCATTATTGCTCCTTCTCCTGCTTCTGGGAGCGACCGCGCCCCGGCGCGCCATGGCGCAGGACGAGCCCGTTGTGCGGGCGGTGCTGTTCTATTCGCCCACTTGTCCGCATTGCCACAAGGTGATCCAGCAAGACTTGCCGCCGCTAGTGCAGAAATACGGCGATCAATTGCAAATATTGATGATCGATGTGACTACCGAGGGCGGGCGCGAGTTGTATCTCTCGGCCGCTCAGTCTGTTCCTATTCCCGATGACAAACGCGGGGTGCCAGCCCTGGTGGTGGGAGATACATTGCTGGTTGGGGACAAGGAAATTCCCGAACGGCTTCCTGGCATCATCGAGGAGGGACTGGCTGCTGGCGGCGTCGACTGGCCCGAGATTCCGGGCCTGGCTCGCGTGATCAAAGATGTGGAAGCCCGACAAACGGCGAGCGAAACTCCGGCGGCGCTGGAAACCGCTCAGGCAACAAACGCTCCGCAAGCAACGCCTGCGCCCGTGAGCGAAGCGGGCAGCGAGGGGATTAACCTCAATCCGGTGGATGTGAAGGCCGTCAGCGAAATGAGCGTCTCCGAGCGACTGGCCCTGGACCCGGTGGGCAGCGCCATTGCCATTGTCACCCTCGTCTTCATGGTCGCCATGATGGCCTGGGCCATCATCTATTGGGCTCGCAACAACCTCACGCTCACGCCTGGTCCCTACTGGATCAACCGGGCCATTCCCATCCTCAGCGTCATCGGCATGGGCGTGGCTTTCTATCTCTCATTTGTCGAGACCACTGGAGCCCGCGCAGTTTGCGGTCCGGTGGGCGATTGCAACGTGGTGCAACAAAGCGACTTCGCGGTGTTATTCGGCATCCTGCCCGTGGGCGTCGCTGGTCTGATTGGCTACCTCGTCATCCTCGCTCTGTGGGGCTGGCAGCGCTTCGGGTCTGAGGAGAAAGTAGAAAAGACGGCGTGGATTCTGCCCTTCGCCATCTTCTTCGGGACGGCTTTCAGCACCTACCTTACGTTTCTCGAACCCTTTGTCATTGGCGCGGTTTGCATGTGGTGCATGACATCGGCCTGGATTATGACCATCCTTCTTCTCCTCACCTTCCGCTGGACGATCCCCCGAAATGAGGGCTAGCCCCTCGCCCCCGCCGCAACATCCGTTGCCAAGAAAATGTCTCACGCAAAGCATGTCCTGAGCGCAGCTGGAAGAACGCAGAGCCGCAAAGAAAGAGAGGAGTACCACACAGGCCGCGGTGAGAGAACGTCCGACGAAGAAATGTCGGCCTTTATGCTGATCCACGTCATGCGCAAAACGCCATGTGGTTATCGGCTGGGTGACGTCTTGCGATAAGCCATGACATCGTTACAGCAGGATGACGTTTGACGCTTGACGTGTTACTGTCTCGTCATGTCGCCTGATACGGTTTTGCGTGAGGTCAGATTTTGGGTTTGTTTTGGCTCTGCCAAGTTAGGCCCATCAGGGAATGAACGCCCGCGCGGCCACAAATGACTGTCTGAGATGAGGCGTCTGCTGCACGTCATCGATATACACGCCATTGCGGGAAAGGGATGAATGGATCATGCGCCAGCCGCCCAGGCTCATTCCCACATGAGTGATGGCCCGCGCGCTTCCTTCGTTCCCGAAGAACAGCAGATCACCGGGCCGGAAGGGCGGATAGACCGCACGCCCGGCCCGGAACTGCATGTCCGCATCCCGCGGCAAGGCCAGGCCCGAAAGCTGATACAGCCGCCGCACGAACCCCGAGCAATCGATGCCAAATCCGGTGCAGCCGCCCCAAAGGTAGGGAACGCCCAGAAATTGCAGCGCATCCACAACCATTTGCCGTCGCCGGGTTTCCGGTTCCGCGGGCGGTGCGTCCAGCGGGCGCAAGTGGGATGCGGGCAGCCAGCCGCCCGCCACCCGGGCCCAACCATCGGCCCGCTCTAACGGCGTCGTCAGCTCCCCCGCGGTCATGCGCCCCGTCACCGGCGAGGACGCGTCCGCGCTCGCATGCAGCAGGCTGACCGGGGCGCAGAGCAGATGGGTGGGATCGGGCGCTGGCGCGTCTTTGAGATGCCCGCGGTAAACCCAGCCCAGGTAGCCGTCCTGCTGTCGGATGTAAGCCCAGCCGTTCTCCTCCTGTAAGAGCTCCACTCGCCACCCGCCCATCACCTGCGTCATACGCTCCGCGGTCAGGTCCGGGCGGGCATTGACGCTGGTGACGTTGGTGTTCACGGTCAGCCAGCGGGCGTGAGGCTGGCGCAGGATGCGTATCCCCTTGGTCTCGAAAGTCACATCGGGGAATCGAGCCGCCAGCGCGTCCAGCACTGCGGTCAGAGTCTCGGCATCCAGCACCGAGCCCGAGAGCGTGCAAACGCTCGCGTCCTGCCCGGTCGCCGCTATCTGACAATGATGAATGCGCGGATCGCTGAAAGGTTGAATGATTTCCGCCAGGGCTTGCTGGATTGTTTGGATGGATAATGTGGTCATATTGCCTGCTTCGTTCAAGGTGCGACGCACTTACACAAGCCTCAAGTGCATCGCACCTGCAATTTTCGTTCGTATCGGCGTGCAGCCGCTCATGGCGTCTGCTTTGATTAGCCCTTCCGTAGCCGCGGATCCATGATGTCGCGTAACGCGTCGCCGATGAGGTTCCAGCCCAGGCCAAAAAGCAGCAGCGCCATGCCAGGGAAGAAGACGATGTACCAGTGCTTGTCCAGGCTCATGATCCAGTCTCGGGCGAAGCTGATGATCTGGCCCCAATCGGCGTAACCGATGTCGGTGCCCACGCCCAGAAAGCTGAGGGTGGCGAAGGAGAGCACGTAATCGCCCACGCGCATGGATGCAAGGATGAGGATGGGATAGATGGCGTTAGGGATGATGTGCTTGAACAGGAGACGAGAATCCCGTGCGCCGATGACCCGTGCGGCCAGGACGAAATCCCGCTCCTTGGTGGAGAAAATCTCTGCGCGGATCACCCGGGCGTAGGTCATCCAGCCGAAAACGATGAGGGCGATGGTTGCGGGCCAGATGCCGCGGCCGAAAATGGGCACCAGGATGGCGGAAAGGGTCATGGCGGCCAGCAGGAAGGGAAACGCCATGAATATCTCGGTGATGCGCATGAAGCCATCATCGATGAGACCGCCATAAAATCCCGAGACGGCACCAATGACCACGCCAATGAACACCGTGATGGCGGTGATGAACACGCCCACGAAGAGCGCGGTGCGAGAACCCCAGACGATGCCGTAATAGATATCGAACTGACCGCTGGCCGTGCCCATGAGATGCACCCAATGGTCTTTGCCCGTCACCACTTCATACCAGTCGGGCAAAGGGGGCGTATCGCGTTTCCAGAGGGCGCCGGGCGGCTTGGGCTCGGGGCTGAAGCCATCGCGCGGGATCAAATAAGGATCACTGGCTGCATCCAGCGGCGGAGCCAGAGCGGGAGCGAAGGCCGCCGCCAGCACGAAAAACAGCACAAGGATGAGGCCAACGACAGAAAGCGGGTTGGTAAAAATCCCCCGCACGAGTTGATAGCGTTCCTGGCCCAGCCATCTTTCCAGCCGGCCCAGTTGCCGAAGTTGAAAATCGGGAAAATCGGCGGCAGGAGGAGAATCAACTTTGTTGGCCTCCTGCATGATTTTTTTGGGACGTGGGGATGGTGTTTGCTCGGTCACGAGTACCCTCCTAATGCAAGCGGATACGCGGGTCGGCCATGGCGTAGGTGAGATCGATGAGGAGATTGGCCACCAGCAGCACGATGCCATTGAACAACACGAATCCCAGCATGGCCAGGGCGTCGAGACTGGCTGCGGCCCGAGCTGCGGCGGAGCCCAACCCAGGATAATTGAAGATTACCTCGGTCACCACCACGCCGTTGAGGAGTGAGACCACGGTCATGCCGCCGATGGTGAGCACCGGAAGCAGGGCGTTGCGGAAGGCGTGCCGGTAAAGCACCACTCGCTGCGCCAGCCCCTTGGCCCGGGCGGTGCGAATATAATCCTGGCGCAGCGTCTCCAGCATGGAGGAGCGGGTCACGCGCACCATCTTGGCCCAAATCACGTAGGAGAGCGTGATCACAGGCAAAACCAGATGACGCAGGGCGTCCCAAAAGACGTCGAGCCGGGCGTTTAGCAGACCATCGAAGGTGTTCATGTGGGTGTATTGATGGAATCCGGGCGACATCACCACCGCCTGCATTTGATCCGAAAGCCGCCCTGGCGGGAACCATCCCAGATGCGAATAGAAGACGAGCAAAGCCAGCAGGCCAAAGACAAAGGTGGGAAAAGACCAGCCGATGGTGACGAAGACGCGGATGGACTGATCCATGAGCTTGTTATGATGCAACGCCGCCAGCACGCCTAGCCAGATGCCACCCCCTATAATGGGAATGACGCTCCAGATGGCCAGCTCCACTGTGGCTGGCAATCTGCGTTTGATCATCTCTGTCACCGGCTCTCGGCCCGTGCGCGAAAATCCCAAATCCCCGCGCAGAACGCCGCCGGTCACTTCTCCCGTTGTCTCATCTTTGGTTCCCACCAGCCAACGCCAATACTGCACATGCACCGGCTGGTCCAGGCCATATTTGCTGATGATAGCATCGATGGCGCCTTCGTTGTGGGGAATGGAAGGGACGTAGAGCGCGGAGCGCTGCACCGGGCTTAGCAATTGCAGCATGGCGAAAATGAGAATGGTGATGCCAATAATGGTGAGGGGCAACTGAATCAGACGGCGGATGATGTATGCTGTCATAGTTTTACACCCAAAGCGCTGGAAGATAAACGAGAGAAACACCGTCCCCGCAGGGGGACGGGCGGCGGAACGCCTGTAGAACCGAATTCATTCGGCGAGTGAGACGGCGCAACGAAAACGGAAATATCAGCACATCTGAGAATTCGTGTCGGGTTACCAGGAAGAGGGAATCTTCGCAACCATAACGCCGGGCGGCGGGCGCAATGGAAGCGCCGCCCGCCGCCCGGATGTCAGGATAGGTTATTCGCCGCCCAAGGAGAGGGGGTAAATGTAGCGATGAGCGGAAGCCAGAGGGTTGTAGTAGAAGTTCTTGACCCAGCGCTGCTCGTAAATGCGGTTGCCAGCCTGCGAAAGGATGACTTGCGGCACGTTTTCATGGTGCAGCTCTTGAATCTTGTAGTAGTACTCGGCTCGCTTGGCCGCGTCCGGCTCTTCCACGGCCTTTTCGATGAGCGGGCGGAAGATCTCGCGGAAATCGTCGGGCGTATTCTGGCGCTTGGCGAAGGTGCCGATGAGATAAGGCTGCACCCAGTTGTGCGGATCGTGATAGTCTTCGCCCCAGCCGCTGATGGCGATGGGCAACTGTCCGGCGCGGAAGGAGCTGAGATAGGAAGGCCAGGGCAGGGTGACGATCTCGATGCGGTACTTCTTGTTGATGGAGCGCAGGTTGGATTGCAGGATTGCAGCCGCGGTCTGGCGCATGAGGTTGCCGGTGTTGGTCACAGCTTGCACGCGGAAGCCAACCTCGGGGAGCTTGCCGCCCCAGGCCTGTTCCAGCTCGGCCGCGCACTTGTCCAGGTCGAATTCATACATCTTGCCATCGGGGTTATACCCCAACATGCCAGCGATGATGGGGCCATTGTTGCGGGTGCCTTCGCCGTTCTGCCCATCCTCGATGTAGGTGTCATAGTCGAAGCAGTAGTTGAAGGCCTTGCGCACATGGATGTCGGAGAAGAAGTCGGGGGGAACGCCGTTGCCATCCAGTTGGCCGCTGCCGATGTAAGGATTGCTGCCCGTTTCATCGGTCTTGACGTTGAAATTCATAAAGATGTCGGTGCGGCTGGTGCTGGGCAGGTTGGGCCACATGCGCAGAGGCGCATCGGGATTCTCTCCGGGCTGGCATTCGCCCGTGTCATTGTCACATATCTCGCCCACCAGCGGATCGACCTGGGGCCGGTTGGAATCGGGCACGGTGGCCCAGGCCACATCGCCAGCCTGCAGCATGGCGAAGCGGGTGCCCCACTCGTTGACGGTCTTGTGTACGATGCGCTTGATCTTGGGTGGGCCCGCGGGGCCGCCTTCCCACATGGGATCATCGGGCTGACGCCAGTAATCCTCGTTGGCCACCAGCACCCACTCTTCGTCAGGTGTCCAGTGATCCAGCTTGTAGGGGCCGGTGCCGTTGGCGATGTAGTTGATGGGGTCTTCTTCGGGGCCGGGCGCATAGAAGTTCTGCCAGGTGTCGCAGGATCCGTCCCAATCGCCATTCTTCACCGCCCAATCCTTGTCAATCACAAAGGCCCAGGGCTGGGAAATGATGGCCATCAGGGGCCCCCACGGCTTTTCCAGCTTGACGGTGAACGTTCCCGCTTCATCATCCACTTCGAAGTGATCTTTCACAGCCTCGCAGACGGCCTTTAGATCATCCGCCGAAGCGTTGGCGATGAGCTGTCCCCGATCGCCAGCGTACGCGCCATCGTCGATGGGCTCGGTGATATCGCCTGAGCCATAGCCCATGATGGCTTCGATCATCATCCACTGGCCGCTGTTGGGGCTGGATTGCAGCAGGCCGCGCTCCCACGAGTAAGCCACATCGCTGGCGGTGAGATCGCTGCCGTCATGGAATTTGACGCCCTTGCGGATGTGGAAGGTGTAGGTCTTGCCATCCGCTGAGATGCCGCCATTATCCACAGTGGGCACCTCGGTGGCCAGTTGAGGCACGAATTCGCTGGCCGATTTCTGATTGAGGAAAATGAGGCCCTCGTAGACGTTGTAGAGCATGTCGAAGCTGGAGCCCTCGTACGCCAGTTGCGGGTCCATATTGGCGATGTCGGCGCTGTCCGCGATGATCACCGTCGTGGGATCAGGCGCCTGGTCATAGCTGACTGTGGCGGGCGTGGGCGTCACCACTTTTTCGACCTCGACGACCTTGGTCACTTCTTTCTCTACAACCTGAGGCGTGCCCTCGACGACGACGGTCACCTGCACCACCTGGGTGACCACTTTCTCGACCACCTCGGGTGTGGACTGGCTGCAAGCGGACAGGGCCACAGCAGCAATCATGATGATCATTACAGTGAGAATGAGCAATTTCTTCTTGTGCGAAAGCATTTCGATCTCCTTGGTTGATGAATGAAGAATGCGGGGTCGATTGTTTCAGTGTCTTGCCATAGGCGCCTCCTCTGAAATTAGGTGGGAATGGGGAATGGTGAAATAGAGCTCGTCCACATGGCGTCAATCCTCAATCTCAAGATCAACGATGACCTCTTTGGACGCCAATCTGTGCAGGAATGCGGCCGATGAGGAATTCGTTGGCCCAACTGAGCATGTTGAAGAAGCCCGGCGACGCGGCCAATCTCTCCGCGTCGCTCTCAATCCACCCGCGCGCCCCTGTCAATCTGCCGACCTTGGTGATAACGTCGCCATCGATGGCAAAGTCGCCGACAATTGGCGAACTTCCATCCCCCGCATAAACATGAGCATGGTGGACGAGAGCATCGTGCACAGGCAACTCTTTCTCCTGTGAGCGGTGGCTGAAGTTGGAGAAGTATAAGAACAATATATACAATCAAACCATACAATCTGTCAAATCGATGGGGAATGATTGGTTGTCGTACCGGAATATCATTCGTATGGAGCCCATTCCGAATGACGACTACAAAAGATATTCGATTCGTTTTACGAATTCCCTTCAAATGCTTCTGCAATTTCCGACAATCATAGTGACTACTAAAATTGTCACCCGAAAGCCACGAAGAACACTAAGACACAAAGGTGCAAAGGAAAATTTATACGCTTTTTCTTCGTGTTCTTAGCGCCTTTGCGTCCTCTGTGGTTTGTTAACCGGGGTGCGTTAGCAGTTACCAATCATAAGCGATGATGCAAGCAGTGGACGCCACCGTTAGTCTTTTGATCAATATCTGGGATGAACGATTCACTCCTCGATGTTTGGTATGATGTTTTCTCCAGTGCAGGGAAGCTCCACTACTGCCTGCCACAGTCTAATCTCAACGAATATCTGGGGTTGTATTTTGTCCCGCCTGGGGTTATGATGGGATTGATTTCCACCAACATTACGCTAAAAGAAATCAGTCGCTAACTCTCGAGAATTGATGATTAGCAAAGGCTATCCACTCGGCTGAATTCTTTCGAACAATTCCATCTCAAATCTTTCCATGAAGCAATCGAAATAATGCACGAACGAATTCTTGACGCCATCTACTATGCAGTGCTGGACGGCAATGCGCCCGCTGCGGCCGCAGAAACCCAGCAAGCCCTTGATGCAGGCCTGACCGCTGAATCTATTCTCTATCAGGGCTGCATCCCCGCCATGGACGAGGTGGGCTGCCAGTTCGAGATTGGCGAGAACCTGGCGATCATGATGATGGAGGGGGCGGGGTTCCGCATCGTGGCTCTGGACGCCGACGCAGCTCCGGAAAAGTTCGTAGAGGCGGTGACGGAGGAGCATCCCGGTATTGTCGCTATGTCGGCCCTGCTAACCACCACCCGTTCCATCAAAGCCGCCATCAAGGCGCTGGAAGAGGCGAGCTTGCGAAAGCAGGTCAAGATCGTGGTCGCTGGCGCGCCTGTCACCCAGGAATTCGCAGACAAGGTTGGTGCAGGTGGCTTTGCGCCTGTTTCAGGCAGCGCCGTCCGCAAGGCCAAGGAGCTTATCGCTGCTTGATGCGCTGAAGAAGATAATGGCGGCGTTTGCAAGGACGTCTCGTCACCAACATGAAGTGAGTCCTTTACCTTATTCCATTTTTGGGCGCTATGACCACGAACCCTAAATTCAACCACTCTGAAGATCATCCTAAAGCAGCGTCGGTGGTGTTTTTGCCCTCCGGACGACGAGGGAAATTCCCCGCCGGCATCTCGTTGCTGGATGCGGCCCGGCAACTGGGGGAACCCATCGAGAGCATCTGCGGCGGGCATGTGGCTTGCGGCAAATGCCAGGTGCAAATCGAAACGGGACAATTCCCCAAGCTGGGCATTGTGTCCGGTTCGGATCATGTCTCGCCTCTGACCGAAGAGGAACAGGTCTGGCTGAAGGGGCAATCGAAGTCCTCGTCGGGGCAGTTGCGGCTGGCCTGCAACGCCCGGATTCTGGATGATGTGGTCGCGTTCGTGCCTGAACGCGTCCGCGCTCATCAGCAGACCATCCGCAAGGACGCGACCCTGCGGCCCGTGACGGTCGAGCCCGCCATCCGTCAGGTGTATGTCGAGCTGGCAGCCCCCTCGCTGGGCGATCGCCGCGGCGATTGGGAGCGGCTGAAGGATGGTTTGCGAGAGCAATGGGGCTTCGATAATCTTGAAATTGCTTATCCGGCGCTGCGCACCCTGTCCGACGCCATGCGCGAGGGCGGGTACAAGGTGACGGTGGTGCTGTGGAACGAAAGCCGGGTGATCGAGGTGCGTCCGGGCTACAGGGAAGGC
Organism: Anaerolineae bacterium; assembly: GCA_026992375.1. Lineage (GTDB taxonomy): Bacteria > Chloroflexota > Anaerolineae > J102 > J102 > M2005. The sequence goes on along the minus strand of JALXAF010000312.1, from coordinate 2,641 downwards.
ATCTGGGGCCTGGCTGTGGACATCGGCAGCACGACCGTGGTGGCGCATCTTAGCGATCTGCAAACGGGCGAGTTGCTGGCTACGCAGGCTGTGATGAATCCCCAGGTGACTTATGGCGAGGACCTGATGAGCCGTATCAGCTATGCCACCGACAATAAGGATGGTCTGAAGAAGCTGCACCGGGCGATTTTGGGCGCATTCAATCGGCTGGCAAAGAGTGTGGCGGAACAAGCGGGCATCAAGAGCACGGATATCCACGAGGCTGTGGTGGTGGGCAATACCACCATGATCTCTCTGTTCCTCAATATCAATCCCGAAAATCTGGGCATGGTTCCCTTTATCATGGCGAATCGGGATGAGATGGATTTGCCCGCGTCCGAACTCAGGCTGCGCCTGCACCCCGCGGCCAATGTGCACATCCTGCCGGCGGTGGCGGGCCATGTGGGCGCCGATAATGTGGCAGTGCTGTTGGCCGAGGAGCCCTATCGCCAGGATGATGTGATGCTCATCGTGGATGTGGGCACCAATGCCGAGATCGCCCTGTGGAACGGCAAAAAGTTGTATAGCGCCTCATCGCCCACCGGCCCGGCCTTCGAGGGCGCTCAGATCAGCCAGGGGATGCGGGCGGCGCCGGGCGCCATCGAGCGGGTGCGCATCGATGGGAAGACGAAAGCGGTGCGGTATAAAATCATCGGCGAGGAGCGCTGGAGCGACGCCTGGTCGCCCGAGAACCCGCCCGCCCTCTTTCCCACCGGCATCTGCGGCTCAGGCATTATCGAGGCAGTGGCAGAGATGTATCTGGCTGGCATCCTCATGTCGGATGGTCGGTTCAATCCTGACCTGGAACACCCCTTGGTGACCTGGCAGGGGCGCAAAGGCGCGTTTACCCTGGTGACAGAGAATGAGACGACCACCGGCCATCCTATCTCCGTCACGCAGGATGATGTGCGGGCGATCCAGCTTGCCAAGGCCGCGTTGTATGCGGGCAGCAAGCTCCTGATGCGGGAGGCGGGCGTGACTCAGGTGGATCGCATCGTGTTGGCTGGCGCGTTTGGCAGCTATATTGATCCCTTCCACGCCATGGTGCTGGGCCTGATCCCCGATGCGCCGCTGGAGCAGGTTGTGGCGGTGGGAAACGCCGCGGGTGACGGCGCCCTCATTGCCCTGCTCAATCGCGATCGGCGGGATGAAGCCCAATGGCTGGCCCGGTCTTCTCACTATGTGGAAACTGCCGCCAATGTCTATTTTCAGGATGTTTTTGTCGCCGCTATCCACATCCCGCATCAAACCGATGCTTTTCCGCATATTGCCAAATGGCTGCCCGAGCCGGTAAATCCCCTCCGCAGCCGGGGTGCGGGCGCTCGACGTTCTCGCAGGGCGGCGCGTGCCAGCAGATAGTTTTCAATACTTGTCAATCCTTCACACACTCCCCATCTTTGAGAGTATTATTATGGCTGAAACAGTTGTAACATCCCCATCCAAAACCGTCGTCATCAGTCCCGATCGTCCCTTTGTCATCATCGGCGAGCGCATCAATCCTACGGGACGCAAAAAGTTGGCCGCTGAGATGCTGGCTGGAGATTTTTCCCGGGTCGTCAATGACGCCAAGGCGCAGGTGGCCGCAGGCGCTCATATCCTGGATGTGAATGCAGGCATGGGCGTGGCCAACGCCAACGAAGTCGAACCGGAAATGATGGTTGAGGCCATCAAACAGGTGCAGGCTGTGGTGGATGTGCCCATTTGCATCGATTCTTCGGTGATTCCGGCCCTGAAAGCGGGGCTGGCGGCCGCCTGGGGCAAACCTATCGTCAACTCGGTCACGGGCGAAGCCTCGCACATGGAGGCGATTTTACCCCTGGTTGCGGAGCGCGGCGCGGTGGTCATTGCCATCCTCAATGATGAGAACGGGATTTCTTATGACGCCAGGGAGCGCTTTGCCGTGGCCAAGAAAATCGTGGCCCGGGCAGCGAGTTATGGCATTCCTCCCGAAGATATTCTCATCGATCCCCTGGCCATGCCTGCGGGGGCGGTGCCTGGCTCCGCCAAAACCATGTTCGAGATCGTGCACATGGTCAACGAAGAGCTGGGCTGTAACACCACCTGCGGCGCGTCCAACATCTCTTTTGGCCTGCCTAACCGCAAGACCCTGAACGCCGCATTTGTGGCCATGGCCATTGCCGCGGGCATGACCAGCGCCATCACCAATCCGCTTGAGCCCGAAATTATGATGTCGATCAAGGCTGCTGACGCCTTGATCGGACATGATGAGAATTGCGCCAACTGGATTACCGCCAATCGCCCGGCCACGCCTGCCGGAGCTGAAGGCGCTCGCCGTCGTCCCCGCCGTCGCCCTCGCCCCAGATCATGAGGCGCCTCATGCACGATTTCGCTCATCCTGCCGCCAACGTTACGAGAACCTGTCAGGTTTGAGTGGAAAAAGACAACCAACTGGCATACGTTAGTTACTTTTCGATATTCATTTTCCTTCAGGAGAAAGTGGCATGAACGATCTCAACGTGAATCCTCCGCAGAATCGCCTCATTGGCGGAATGCCAAAAATCGGCATCAGGCCCACCATCGATGGCCGCAGACGGGGCGTGCGGGAATCATTGGAAGACCAGACCATGAATATGGCCAAATC
>JALXAF010000311.1 GCA_026992375.1 Anaerolineae bacterium | reverse complement strand
AAAGGAGGCCGGGAGGGGTGAAATCGCCTCCTTGCCACTTGCGGATTCTAAGTTTGGAATTGCTGCAACCGAGGAGTTGCTTCGTCGTTGTCACTCCTCAGCGTGACACAATCAACTATGCTTTGCCCGCTACCCTGCGGGCGTGGGGGCAGGCGTCACGCTCTCGGGCGCAGGCGGTAGCTGATCCGCCTTGAAGTATTCCTGACGCCTGTTCTCGCATTCAGCCGTCGCCAAAGCGCCCGTGTCGCTGCAAATCGTCAGTTGCACCACGCCCGGCGGCGGCGTGAAATTGGCGATGGGCAGGTTTTCGTGGGCTGCTGTCATAAACGTCTTCCAGATGGGCGCGGCCGTGCTGACCCCGCTGAGGCCGTTCATGGGCGCGTTGTCGGTGTTGCCCACCCACACCCCGGCCGCGATCTGGGGCGTGTAGCCGATGGTCCAGCCGTCGCGCCAATCGTTGGTGGTGCCTGTTTTGGCCGCCACTGGACGATCGGGCAGCTCGAGCCAGCGCGAGGCCCGGCCAAACGCGGGCTTCCGGGCCTGATAATCGCTGAGGATAGAGGTGATGAGGAAGGCGTGTTCGGGCGTGATGGCCCGCACCGGATTGGGCCGCGTGTTGTCCGCCAGCAGATCCCCCTCCTGCGTTTCCACCCGGGTGATGAGATGGGGCTCCTGGCGAAGGCCGCCATTGGCGAAGGCCGCATAGACGTTGACCATCTCCAGCAGGCTGATCTCGCCGCTGCCCAGGGCCAGGGCCAGCCCGTAATCTTCACGGGTGAGGGTGCTGACGCCAAGGCGCTGGGCCAGGTCTTTCAGCGCCGGAACGCCCGCGTGCTGCAGGGCCTTGACCGCGGGGATGTTGTAGCTGTTGGCCAGGGCCGAGCGTACGCTGACCGGGCCATGAAATTTGCCATCATAGTTGCGAGGAACATAGGGCGGGCGGCCCGGCCCGTCGGGAAACTCGGTGCGTTCATCCATGACGATGGTGGCGGGCGTCCAGTAGTCCTCGGGCATCTCGAAGGTGGCCAGATAATCCAGCGGCTTCATCGTGCTGCCCACCTGCCGCGGCGTCACAGCCATGTTCACCTGACCATCGATGCTTTTGTCGTTGAAATCGGCGGAGCCCACCAGGGCCAGCACCTCGCCCGTCTGCGGGTCGATCGCCACCAGCGCGGCGTTGCGGGCGTTGGCGTTGCGCTGCGCCAGGGCATCGACGCCCCGCCGCACGGCTTCTTCCGCCGCTCGCTGCAGGGCGGGATCCAGGGTGGTGTAAACCCGCAGACCGCCTTTGGCCACCACCTGGGGGCCGTAAGTCGCCTCCAGCTCCTCACGCACCATCAACACGAAATGCGGGTAGCGAAAATCGGCCAGCGGGCGATGCAGAACCTGGTCGGGCGTTTTGCCATCGTAGGCCAACCAGGCCCGGGTGGCCTCCACCGGCGTGATGAACCCGTGCTCCACCATCAGCCGCAGCACGTCGGCCTGACGGTTGCGGGTGGCCTGCCAGTGGGTGTAGGGATCGTACTGGCCGGGATATTGGGGGATGCCCGCCAGCAGCGAGGCTTCGGCCAGGGTGAGATCCCGGGCGTGTTTGCCGAAATAGGTCTGGGCCGCGGCCTCGACGCCATAGGCCAGGTTGCCGTAAAAAATATGGTTGAGATAGATCTCCAGAATGTCATCCTTGGTGTAGCGGCGGTTGATCTCCAGGGAGAGAATGGCCTCGTTGATCTTGCGGGTCAGCGTTTTTTCGGATGAAAGATAGGTGAGCTTGACCAATTGCTGCACCAGACTGCTCCCGCCCGGCCGCGTGGCCTCCCGCCGGAAAACGTAGTAGAGCGCCCGGGCCACGCCCACCGGGTCCACGCCCGGATGCTGATAGAAGTTGGGGTCTTCCACCGCCAGGGTGGCGTTGATCATGTTGGGACTGATATCGGCCAGGGGCGCGATGGTGCGCCGCCCTGCGTCGGGCGGGAAGACTTCGTAGATGAGATTGCCCTCCCGATCGTAAATGGCCGTGGTCTTGAAGGTGTTGGCCCGGTCTTGCAGCTCGTCGGGCGAGGGCAATGTGGCCGCAATACCAGCGTATCCCACCAGCATCAGGCCCGCCCCCAGCAAGATCGTCGCGGTGATCGCCAGGATGATGAGCAGGCTGGTTCGCTTCAGGTTGGATGTGCGCTGCGTGGATGACATGCGATGTGGTTTTGCGGGTAACTGCTAAAGTAGTTGGCCCCAATCGTCCTCTTTTGCCACGAAGACACGAAGGAAACGAAGACGCAATGTCATTCAAAAAAGATTTTATCCGTGTTTCTTCCTATCCGTGTCGAGTGAACAGGGCTACATTAGCAGTCACTTTGCAGGATCAGCTTTTTCTGCGCCCAAAGAGCCCTGTGTGCGTCAGCGCCTGGTGCAGCAGCGTTTGCCGGGCCTGCTCGATGGCCCGGGCCAGCTCCGGCTCGGTTCGTTCCAAATTCAGCGCCCGATATTCCTCTTCGTCCAGCAGCAGCGGCTGACCGTTGGCGGGCGCCCAGATATCCAGCGCCAGATCGCGCCAGGTCAACATCCGTTGGGCAGGATCATAGCGCAGCAGACGCGTGAAGTTGATGTAGCGGCCCTTCAGAGGGCAAACGGCCTGAATCTTCTGGCAGAGGGGCTCCAGCGTGGATAGAAGATGGCTCGGCGGATCGGAGCTCCCGGCGATGATCTCACCCCAATCGATCTCGGGCGAAGCCTCCCCGCCATCGAACAGGGCGAAGACGTTGTAGGGGCGCTGACGGTAGTACGCCTCCACCAGCAGATCGCCGTGGGCGAAAGTGACGTAGGGCAGGGATAGATCGGGCCTTTCCCAGCGGGCGAGAATCAAAACGGGGTCCGCGTCCGAAAGCAGCCAGCCCTCGTAGGTGATGACAGGCTGGCCGTTGAACGCGACCTTTTCGATACGGATCACATCGCCGGGCGATGCGGGCGTTTCGTTCATCAACTTGATGACGTCAGACGCGTCGTCTTGGTTCCGGAACGGGCCGCGATCATCCCCGCCGTCGCTGACGCCGTCGCCGCTCCCGTCGCTCCTGCTGCATGGAGGGGGGCGGCTGCAAGGGCGCTTCGGGCAATTCCAGCTTGAATTCGGGAATGGGCTGGGTGAGCAGGGCTTCGCGCATGGCCTTGATGTGCGCGGGGGTGCTGCCGCAGCAGGCCCCGATGATGTCCACGCCCATGCCCGCCAGATCCAGGGCCAGTTGCGCCATCACCTCGGGCGTGCCGTCATAGACGATCTCGCCATGTTCGAAGTGGGGTAGGCCCGCGTTGCTCTGGGCCATGAGATACACGCCCTCGGGCCGGGCCGCGGCCATCTGCTGGATGGCGTAGCGGGTTTCTTCGGGGCCGTTGCCGCAATTCGCGCCGATGATCTTCACCCCGAAATCGGCCAGCTCTTGCACGGCCTGGGCCGGCCCCACGCCCATCATGGTGTGATAGTTGGTGTCGAAGGTGAGGGTGGTGGCGATGGGCAAATCGCTGACCTGACGGCAGGCTTCCACCGCGGCCTTCACCTCGTTCAGGTCGCTCATGGTTTCGATGAGGAAGAAATCCACGCCGCCCTCGGCCAGGGCTGCGGCCTGCTCTGCAAACGCGTCCACCGCGTATTCGTAGGTCAGGTCGCCCATGGGCTGCATGAGCTCGCCGGTGGGGCCCATGGACCCGGCCACCAGGATGTCGTCGCCCGCAACTTCTCGGGCCAGGGCCGCGCCCGCCTTCACCAGTTCGTGCACCCGGTCTTGTAGATTGTGCAGCTTGAGGCGATAGCGGTTGCCGCCAAAGGTGTTGGTTTCGATGATCTGCGAGCCCGCGTCCACGTAGCCCTGATAGATGCTCCTGATGACGTCGGGCCGCTCTACGTTCCACAGCTCGGGCGCGCCGCCGCTGGTCAGGCCCATTTGTTGCAACATGGTGCCCATGGCCCCATCGCCAATGACGAAGGGGTTGGATTCGATGAGTTTGAAGAGATCTCGTGGCATGAGGAAAATGATGGGAGGATGGAGAAAGGTGTGGGGAAGTAACTGCTAACGTACTTGACTTTAAGTCGCCAAAAGCCACGAAGGCTCGAAGTTTTTCGAAGACACGAAGGAAAAATAAAGAAAAATACTTCGTGCCTTCGCCTTTCTTCGTGTCTTCGTGGCAAAAAGTGGTGGCTACACCTTAATAGTAGTTACGTGGGAAAAGAGGATGGAGGCGTCAGTCCGCGGCGCGGTCATCGCGATAACCCACCACTTTGGCGGGAGCGCCCACGGCAATGGCCCGGGGCGGGATGTCTTTGGTGACCACCGCGCCTGCGCCAATGACCGCTCCCCGGCCAATGGTGACGCCATCCATGACGATGACGCTCACGCCCAGCCAGGCGTCGTCCTCGATGATGATATCGCCCTTGGTGGTGATGGGCTGCTGAGAAATGGGCGTGGTCAGGTCGGAGATGCCGTGCTGGTAGGGGTAAAGCGCACATCGGGGGGCCAGTTGCACATGATCGCCGATGTGAATGCTGCCTAACGCAGCCGTCAGGTTGCATCCCGCCTGGATGTGGGTGCGCTGGCCGATGGTGATCTCACCGCCGCGAATGGTCTCCAGGATGCTGAAGCGCTGGATGGAGGAATAATCGCCGATGTGAACGCGTCCGCCATCGCGATGCGCGTAGATGGTGACGTAATCGTCGATGAAAGCCTGCTGCCCGATGTGGAGGTCGGGGCAGGCGATGTCGGCGTCGGGCGAAACGAACGCGCGCCGAGACAGGTTGACCAGCATCCGGCGGTTTTTGTAAGGCCCCGCCAGCTTCATGGCCCCGCGCAAAAACGCGCCGCCGATGACAGGCAGCGGGGCGAGGGCCAGAAAGAGTTTGATGAGGCGGATGTGCATGGTAAAAGGGGGCGTGGATGTTGGACGTCAGCCAAGTATAGTCCAGCCATGCCTGCGAATCAAATTTCGGGCGTCGCGTTCAGCAGTTTCGACTTTAGAATCCACAAGAAGCAAGGGGTCGATTTCCCTCCACCCAGCCTCCCTTTGGCCCCCACCCCGCCCTTCCCCCGATACTCGCTGCGCTCGTGTT
>JALXAF010000310.1 GCA_026992375.1 Anaerolineae bacterium | reverse complement strand
CATGTTGAGCCCCCAGGAGATATTCCTTCTCCCTACGCTCGTCGGAATGACATGACAAGCGCCTAACCCCGACAAGCCGGAACCTCAAAAGCTGATCTCACGCAAAGTCGCCAAGGCGCTAAGTACACGTCCAGAAATTAGTTCCCATTTCCGGCCAAGCCGCCGAAGTTCCGCCCCCTCCCCGGCCCTCCCCCCGCCAGTCGCTTCGCTCCTTTGCAGGGGAGGGAGCCGCTGGTTTGCAAAGTTTTTTGCAGGCGGAGAGGTCTTCTCTCCCGCTTGCAGGGGGGCGAGGGGGCCTGCCGCAGCAGCAGCCAAGCCACTGAAAACAGACAGACTACCTTAGCAGTTGCAAAAGGGAAGTAATTTTTAGATGGTCGCTAAGCTTTTCTTTGCCTCTTTTTCCCTTTGCGGCTCTGCGGCTTTGCGTGAGACATGTTCTTGCCCAGTGGGCCAGGATTCCATTGATAAGGTATTACAATCTCATGCCCAACAACACCAACGACCACGCCCGCTACCAATCTCCCTTCGCCTGGCGCTACGGCAGCGAGGCCATGCGCCGCATTTTCTCCGAGCATCATCGCAGGCTGCTGTGGCGACGCGTATGGATAGCCCTGGCCCGGGCCCAGGCCAGCGTGGGGCTGATCACGCCCGCACAACTGGCGGATATCGAAGCCCACGCGACGGAAGTCGATCTCGACCGCTCTCTGGAGATCGAACAGATCACCCGCCACGACGTCATGGCCGAGATCAAAGCCTTCGCCGAGCAATGCCCGACAGGCGGCGGCGTCATCCATCTGGGCGCGACCAGCATGGATGTGGTGGACAACGCCGCGATCCTGCGCCAGCAAGAAGCCCTGGACCTGATCCTGGCCGGGCTGAAGACGCTGATCGAGCGCTTCGCCGAGCTGTCGGAGCGTTACGCGGAGACGCCCGTCATGGGCTACACCCACATCCAGCCAGCCGAGCCCACCACCCTGGGCTATCGCTTCGCCCAAACCCTGCAAGACCTGCTGATGGATTGGGACGCATTGCGCCAGGTGCGGGAGAATCTGCACGGCAAGGGCTTCAAGGGCGCGACGGGAACCCTGGCCTCGTATCAGCAATTGCTGCAAGAGACTGGCGTCAGCGCAGGCGAGCTGGAACGCCGCGCTCTGGCCGATCTGGGACTGGAGGCGTTCCCCGTCAGCACTCAAACCTATCCCCGCAAGCAGGATTGGCTGCTGCTGAACGCGCTGGCGGGCCTGGCCCAAAGCCTCTATCGCTTCGCCTTCGACCTGCGCATCCTGCAATCCCCGGCCTTTGGCGAACTCTCCGAACCTTTCGGTCAGGGTCAGGTGGGCTCTTCGGCCATGCCCTTCAAGCGCAACCCCATCACCGCCGAGAAGATTGACAGCCTGGCCCGCTATGTGGCCACGCTGCCCGCCACGGCCTGGCACAACGCGGCCCACAACCTGCTGGAGCGCACCCTGGATGACTCCGCCAACCGTCGCGTCATCATCCCCAACGCATTTCTGGCCGCCGATGAGCTGCTGCAGGCGACCACGCGCATCACGGGGGAGATCAACGTATGGCCCGGAGCCATCCAGCGCAATCTGAACGCCTACGGCGTCTTCGCCGCCACCGAACGGCTGCTGATGGAAGCCGTGAAAGCGGGCGGCGACCGCCAGCAACTGCACGAGATCATCCGCGAGCGCAGCATGACCGCCTGGGCCGCAGTGCAGCGCGGAGAGGCGAATCCCCTGGCCCGCCTGCTGGCGGATGACCCCGTCCTGGCCGATTTGCTGCCGCGGGCGCGCATTTTGGCGTTGCTGGATGCAAGCGAATATGTGGGCGAAGCGCCGGCCCGGGCACGGGCGCTGGCGCAATCTGCGCGCCGCCGGATGCGTCACACCGACTGAGGAAGTTGCCAAAATGGGCAATAATCCGCAAAATATAGGCAATGAGCCCTACCATGTCTGAGATTCCCTCCTGGCTGAGCGTCCTGGAGATCGGCAACCAAATCCTTTCCGCCGCCATCCTCATCCTCAGCTTCTCACTCTTCGCCTACGTTCTCACATTCAATCTGCACAGCAGGGTGGGACGGGCCTTTGCCGCGTTGTTGCTGGGGATGGTCATCGTCTATTCGGGCGATGTGGTGCTGCCGCAGGTAGATTGGGCCGAAAGCTGGTTGCGCTTCCAGTGGCTGGGCATCGCCCTTGTTCCTGCCGCTTACCTGCACTTCACCCGGGCGGTGCTGCTGGCCGTCTGGCTGCGGCCCGATCGCTTCCGCTGGCGCTGGGTTGTACGCGGTGCGTATGGAATCAGCCTGCTCTTCGCCCTGTTGGCGCTATTCACCAACCTGCTGGTGCGGGCGCCCTCGGCCGAGGCGCCCGTTTCCAATCTCAGCCCCGGCGCGCTCTTTCCCCTGTTCACCCTCTACTTCATCGCGGCCACCCTTTTGGGGGGATGGAACCTGCTCCTGGCCCGGTCGCATGTGCGCACCCACACCGCGCGTCGTCGCCTCACCTACCTACTGTGGAGCTTCGTGGCCCCCGCGGTGGGCGTCTTCCCCTACCTCATCCTCGCCTCCAGCGCAGGCCAGGCCCGCCCCGAGCTGGTGCTGATCCTGTCCAGCATCGCCAACGTGGCCGTGGGCGTCATGCTGGTGGTGATGGCCTACAGCGTCGCCTATTACGGCGTTCTGGCTCCTGACCGGGTGGTGAAGCGCCAGTTGTTCTACTTCATTCTGCGCGGGCCTATCGTGGCCTCGATGGTGGTGGCCCTCATCTTCACCATCCCCAAAGTCGAGGCGATTTTGGGCCTGCCCCCCGACACAGCGCTGACCTTTCTGGTGGTGATGACCATCGTCCTGGCCCAAATCGCCATTCATCTGGCCCAACCCTGGATCGATCACTTCCTCTATCGCAATGAACTGGAGGAGGTGGCGTGGCTGCGCACCCTGGAGACGCGCCTGATGACCAGCGGCGATCTCAGCCAGTTTCTGGAAAACGTGCTGGTGACCTTGTGCAACGTCTGTGCGGTGGATCAGGGCTTTGTGGCGCTGCCCGGAAAGACGGAAGTGCGTCTGGAGGCGGTGGTGGGCGATGAAGAAGAGGCGCGGCGGGCCCTGGCCCTGCCCGAAACCCAGCAATTGCTCACCACGCCCGAACCGCAAAACGGCTTCCACAAGGTCAACGGTTATGTCATCCGCTGCCTTGTCAACCGCCACACCGACGAAAACATGGGCATCCTTGCCCTGCACGCCGGCTGCACGCCCGTGGAGGAGATGGATGAGGAGACGTCCACGGTCATCGAGCACCTCCTGCGGCGGGCGGAGATCGCGGTGGAGGATCGGCTTTTGCAAATGGATGTATTCGAGGCGCTGCGGCCCATCATGCCCGAGATGGAGGTGATGCAGGCGCTACGCGGCGCGGTGCCCTACGTCATCCGCCCCGAAAGCAACGAACAGACGCCCGAGCTGGCCCAACAATCGGAATTCTACGAATGGGTGCGGGGCGCGCTGACGCATTTCTGGGGCGGCCCCAAGCTCAGCAAAAGCCCCCTGCTGAACATGAATGTGGTGCACCAGAAACTGGCGGAATATGAGAACTCGCCGACCCGGGCGCTACGCGCCATCTTGCAGGAAGCCATCGAACATCAGCGCCCGCCCGGCCAACGCCAGATGACCACGTCGGAGTGGCTGCTTTACAATATCCTCGATTTGAAGTATCTTCAGGGCAAGAAGGTGCGCGAGGTGGCCCAAAAGCTGGCCATCAGCGAATCAGACCTGTATCGCAAGCAGCGCATCGCCATCGCCGAAGTCGCCCGCACCCTGGCGGAGATGGAGGCGGAGGCGGCGGAGGCCTCATCGGACGCGCCTCCTCAGGATTCCGCGCCATCCTCACCCCGGGCGAAGCAATCCAGACCGCCATCACCCTGATTTCCCCCACGATTCCCCCCATTTCCACGTCCCCCAAATCATGTCTGGAACTAAACGAGCGGCCCGACGCCATCAGGCCGCAATCCTAGGCGCGATCCTGATGATCTTCGGGATCGGCGCGCTGTATGAGCTATTCACTGATCCTTCGGGGCTGCACATTTTGCACGCGTTGCTGGGCGTTGGCGCTACGCCCCTGGCTCTCTTCATCACGGGGCTGGGGCTGGCGATGATCATCTGGCCGCAATTGCGCAACCGCGTCGGCAGTTACTGGTACGCGGAGGCGCTGTTGGGATTGCTTCTGAGCTATCTCGCCATCCTCGCCCTGATGAGCGTGCTGCTCGATGCGCCGGACCCGTATGCGGCGGCGCTGGCGGGCGAAGGGGGCGGTCTGGTGGGCTGGGCGTTGGCGCAATTGTCGTTGACGTATCTGGGAACGCTGCCAACCTGGGCGCTATGGCTGGCTGCGCTGGGCGGCGGTTTGTACCTCGTCTATCTTTACACGCCCCTGCGGCTGCTGACTTTGCCCGGCGTCTCGGTGACCTGGGTGGAGCCTGAGCAGCCAGCGCCCGCGGCCGAGATCACGCGTCCTCAACCCCAAAAGCAGCCGTCAAAAAAGAGACGAAAATCAACCAGTCCCCCCGCCCGCGCGGCCGCCAAATCGCAATCCGCGGCCACGCCCCAAAAACGCTCCGGGCAGAAGCAGGGTGAGGGAAGCAAGAAGCCGCGTCGGGCCAAACGGCGCGCGCCATCCCTCAAGAAACAACACCCCAAGCCGACCGCTCCCACTCGCCCGACCAACGCCGCGCTGCCCCCACTCTCGCTACTGCAGGCCGCGGATGAGGGGGACGCGCCCCACGAGCAGGCCCGCATCATGGCCCGCATCATCGAAGACACCCTGGCCGGTTTCGATGTGCCCGCCCAGGTGGTGCAGATCAATGTGGGCCCCACCGTGACCCAGTTCGGCGTGCAGCCGGGCGTTTATGAAAAGAACGGGCAGGTCATGCGGGTGCGCATCAGCAAGATCGTGTCATTGGCCGATGATCTGGCGCTGGCGCTTTCGGCCAGCCCGGTGCGCATCGAGGCGCCGGTGCCGGGCGAGCCCTACATCGGCATCGAGGTTCCCAACCCCGAACCGACGTTGGTGAGCCTGCGCGGGGTGCTGGAAGACCCCGC
>JALXAF010000309.1 GCA_026992375.1 Anaerolineae bacterium | reverse complement strand
GTCAAGGGGTAATTAGAGAGGGTGCGATGCACTTGCGATAATGGGGCGCGCGTCGAGCCAACGTGGTTTTGACACCGGTTGGCAGCGGCTTTAATGGCCCGTTACAAGTGCGTCGCACCTGGCCGCTTTCCCGCTTTTCCCGCCCGGTGTGCATGATGTGCTCCGGGCTTTTTTGCGTTTGGCCTGCGTTTCACACCTTGAGGACCGAGTACAGCGGGATGGATGAACTGAATTTGCATTACATATCCAATTGGCGCTGCCGAAAAAAAACTTCGACACGGGGGCGCAGAGCACACAGGGGAAGAAAAGTGTAGTCACTACTAAAGTCGTCACCGGTCGTCACCCGATAAGAGCACTAAGACACAAAGGCGCAAAGGGAAATTCATACATTTTTTTCGTGTTATTAGCGCTTTTGTCTTTGTGGTTTGTTAACCGGGGTGCGTTAGCAGTTGCAAAATGTAGGGTTTGGAGCGGAATTTCTCTGTGACTATCACTATTTTCTCCGTGTCTCCGTAGTGAAATGACCTTTTGGTAGTGGCGCCAGCCTCTGACAGTGACGTTGTGAAGATTATTAGAGAATGAATCGCGCCATTTTTTGTAACATTTTCCCATTCAAAATGTTGTTCATTTGGCGAAGCCTACTCGCATTATCGAAAAACGACTCACCCGAAGGAGCTTCCTCTCACGCAGAGGCGTAGAGTCGCAAAGGAAAAAAGAGGTAAAGCAAAATTTAGCCTCTTGGCGCCCCTTCGGCTGGGTTCTTCACTTCGTTCAGGACAGGCTCAGGATATGCTTTACGCAAGATTAGATTTTTGTCTCCGGCTTATCCTGGTTAGCGAAGTCAAAATGTCTCTGTTTTTCCAATCTCATTCCTCAAAAAGGTGGTTCTCAATGATCTCATTCTTCACATTTCCTAAACGATTATTCGTATTTGCAGTCATCGGCGTATGGCTTGCGAGCGTTATGTTGGCTGGCGGTGTTATCTCTCAGGCCGCCAGTGGCGATGCAGAACAAACGATCTTCTTGCCCTTTATGCAGACCGAGAATACTGGTCAAATCACCGTGGATGATCTTAACACGCTCATCATCGGCGTTCCTGATGGCGCGTCGGCGATGTGGGTGGAGATGGTGCTGAGTCAGCATTTCGGCGGCCAGATTCAGGATAAAATCCCGCAGCTCGATATCTATCGCGTCTTCTTTCCCCAGGGAGCGCCTTCTGAGGCGGTGCAAGAGCAGATGCGTTCTATGCTGAACGCTCGGTTCATCGAGCCGGATGTGCAGGCGGCCTTATTCGACACCCGGCCCAACGACCCCAAGTACCGCGATCAATGGGCGTTGGAGCAGGTGGATAGCCCGCGGGCGTGGGATGTGACCCAGGGCAGCGGCAGCGTGGTGGTGGCCATCGTCGATACGGGCGTGGATCTGGGGCATCCTGATCTCAAGGATCGTCTGACGCCCGCCGACACCTGGTATGACTATGGCGAGGATGATAATGATCCTTCCGACACCTATGGACATGGCACGCATGTGGCCGGGATCGTCGGCGCAACGGGCAACAATGGCGAGGGCGTCAGCGGCGCGGGCTGGCGCACCAGTCTGATGCCCGTGAAGGTCTTCCCGGATGATTCCGGCAGCACCTCCATGTACACCGTGGCCAAGGGCGTCGTCCATGCCGTCGATCATCACGCCGACATCATCAATCTCAGTCTGGGCGGCAGCACCGATAGCGATACGATGCGGGACGCCATCAATTACGCCTATGATCACGATGTGCTGGTGGTGGCCGCGGCAGGCAATGACAATAGCGAAAGCCCCTCTTACCCTGCGGCCAATGCGCATGTGCTGGCTGTGGCGGCCACCGATAGCCGCGACAAAAAGGCCTCTTTCTCCAATTACGGCGATTGGGTGGATATCGCCTCGCCCGGCGTCTCCATTCTCTCCACCATGCCCACCTATCATGTCAAGATGAATGACAATGGCGCCAAGCAGGATTACGACACGCTGAGCGGCACCTCGATGGCCAGTCCATTGACGGCGGGCGTGGCCGCTCTGATCAAAGCTGTGCATCCCAATTGGAAGCCCGACAAGATCGCACAGCACTTGCAGGACTCCAGCGACGATATCGACGGGAAGAATCCCGATTATGCGGGCAAGCTGGGCGCTGGGCGCGTCAATGCCGGCAATGCTCTGGCCGGGGACAGTGAGCCAACGCCCACAGCGACGCCTACAACCCAGCCCACAGCAACGCCGACCGCGACGCCGACGACTCAGCCCACGGCAACGCCGACCGCGACGCCGACGACTCAGCCCACGGCAACGCCGACCGCGACGCCGACGGCCCAACCCACGGCAACCCCCACGGCAACCCCCACAGCCCAGCCCACGGCAACGCCGACCGCAACCCCCACGGCCACGCCTACGCCCACCAACCTGCTCCCCAATCCCTCATTCGAAAATGGCGGCGGCTTCTTCGGCGGCGGTTCCCCATTCGGATGGCAGAGCAGCGGCAGCGGCGCCGCCTGGACTCACGCCGAAGCCAGCGATGGCGATTCCTCCCTGGTCATCGGCCCCTGCATGTTCGGCGGCTGCGGCTACTGGGAGTCGGATAAAATCCCCCTGGACATCGATCATCAGTTCCGGTTGGATGGCGACATGATGATAACGCCGGGCATGGAGCCGGGCATCGCCTTCGAGCAATGGGATGCTCAGGATGAGTTCGTGGGTGAACTCATCATCCCCATCACCCAGACCCTCACCTCCTCTATCTGGCAGACCCTGGATGCAGTGAAGGTGGGCGCGGGCTCGGACTTCCAGTTCGATCCTGAGACGACGACCATCAGCCTGCGGCTGTTTGTCGAAAATGGCGGCTCGGGCAGCGTCTGGTTCGATAATTTCTACCTGGGAGATTTTGGCCCGCCCGAACGTCCCACCTATCGCGGCGACTGATTCCCTTCATCGCTTTGTGCACGGGCGGATGGCCAGCGCATGGTTGGCCTCCGCCCGTGTTGCGTTTTTGGTGATATTGGCCCTGTCTAATGCCCGTTGATGACCTGGGGAAGGTAAGTGCGCAGCCCCAGCGTTCCTTCGATCCAATCGGTGATGAGGCGGGTGGGCGCGGCTGTAGCGTCGGCCATGGCCGCCATCTCGCTGACATGGTCGTAACCCGGCAGGTAGCTCAGGGCATGGGCGATGTCATGCTCGGTGAGGTCGCGGTCGAAGTCCTGAGCCTGGTCGGCCAGGTTGGGCATATCAAGCTGGCAGTAGAGCAAGTGGAAGGGGAGCGGGCCTTGAACGCTATCGAGATAGGTGACCGCGGAGGCGTCGGTTATTTGCTCTGTGTTGCCAAAGCCGCCACGAAAGGTTTGTTCGATGATGGATTTCCAGAAAATCTGCGTGAGATCGTTGAGATCGTAAGCGCCGCTGAGGCTGACTACGCCGCGGATGTGCGGGCGCAGGGCCGCGAAATCATCGTGCGTGGCTAAAAGCGAAACCAGATGCCCGCCCGCTGAATGGCCGAAGATGACGATGCGGTCGGGATCGCCGCCATTTTCGGCGATGTGGTTCATCACCCATTGCAGCGCCATGCCCACATCGTTCAGGTTGTCGGGATACCACGCGGCTTTGGTGCGATGTTCGACGTTTTCCGGCCGGTTGCAGGTGTCTACGTCCGGGCAGTATTGGTCGGCGATGAAGACTTGATCCGAGGTGAGCCGATAGTCGATGACCACCGTGATCCAGCCTTTGACGCCGGTGAAGGATTGGGCTGTGAATTCATATTGATCGCGATAGCCGCTGACCCAGCCGCCGCCATGCACCACGAAGACGACGGGCAGGTTTTCCAGCAGGCCGTGACTATCGGCGGGGCGGTAGATGGTGAGGGCGTGATTCTCGTAGCTTTCCCGATCGGTGACGCGGATATCCGTGGTGAGGAAAGAGGGCCCATAGAGAAAGTCGGCTTTGTAGATGGTGTAGGGCGTGTTCGCGGTGATGGGCTCGCCCCATTGGAGCGCGGCGGGCGACGGCGCCGCGGGGGCCGCGGCCGAGGATTCCAACTGCATCATGGGCAGATAGAGGGCCTGGCGGGGTTGGCGTTGGGCCAGGATGGCGGGGACGACCTGATCGAGCCAGGCCCGGCGCTGGGCCGCGTGCTCGAAGTCCCATTGATGCACGAAAATGCTGAGGGTTTCGCTGAGGGTGGGGGAGCCGCTGAGCCCGGTGATGGGCGTTTCCATGTCCAGCGGCCAGTATTCGCCTTCGCCCTGCTGGCTGCGGGCCACGAGTTCGCTGTAGATGTGCTGGATGGCGGCGTCGGTGTGCTGAGAATCGGTGTAGGTGTAGAATTCGCGGGCGTGGACGTCGTCGGGGCGGGGGTTGGCCGGGTTGTAATCGCATGGCGGATGTCCGGCCAGGGTGTGCGTGGCCCAGGGCATGCCCAGCGCGTCCATGTGCGCGATGCAGTCGCGATGGGAGTAGTAATCGGCCAGGGTGTGGATGTAGGTGGCGAAGGCTGGCAATGAGCCGGGCTGGACGCTGGTGGTGATGGGGACGGTGCGGGTGTAGCGGCAAGAGGCTTGCATCACCGTGAGTTCGGCCGGCGCGCCCCAGGCGTAGGCTTCGTAGGCGACGAGACGGTCGCTTTGGCCCCAGGCCCAATCGTGCAACGCGCCCAGCTCCCGGGCGTTGTCGTGGGGGAAGTGGAAGAAGGGGGAGTAGGGGCCAAAACGGGAGGTGATGCAGTGGTCGGGGTCTTTCATGGCGTCGGGCATGGGCCATATCTGATGGCTGTGGGGCCGAAAGCCGCAAACTTCGTCGGGGTCAGGGGGCGGGGCGAACGCTCCGCCGGTGCAATTGGTGTAGGAGATGGCGTCGCCGGGTCCGATCTGCTCTGAATCCACCAGTTGATCCCACACCTGCAGGGTGATGCTGTCGGTGATGGAGAAGCCCGCGGCCAGGGCCAGTGCGTAGGTGAGATCGTCGTGGATGGTGCTGATCTCGGGCCAGTCGTCGCCGGTCTGACCGGTGTAGGGGTCGCGGAAGTGCAGGGGCTCTTCGGCGAAGGCCCAAACCAGGCTCGCGCCCAGCAGTAATGCGATGATAACGACCAGAAGCGTTCTCGTCCAGCGGACGCTGCGCTTCCCGGCTATCCAGAAACGTAGATATGTCATGCTTCGTCTCCGTTGTGGCGGTGAGCGGGGGCAGTAGACGTAGCTTTCATCCTGGGCGAGAAGCCAATTTCGTGATGCGTGATACGTGATGCGTGACAACTTCACGTATTACGCATCACGCATTTCAAAGAGGGGGAGTCTCCTCGCTTGCAGGGGGATTTCTCGGTCGCTGCGCTCCCTCGAAATGACGTGATGGAACGCAGACACATCTGATGCCCGCGGATTTTCGCTGATTATCCTGATTTTATCTGCTTTTATCTGCGCAGATCAGCTTTTTCTGCGTCATCTGCGTTCTATTTATGAAGCAGGATCACATCCGCGGGCATGCCTGGCTTGAGCCGACCGTCGCTGTTGTCGAGGGATAGCTTGATCTGGAAGACGATGTCTCCGCGGTCATCGGGGTTGAGGACGTTGTTGGGACGGAATTGGGCCTGGGGCGCGATGAAGAACACCCGGCCCTGGAATTGTTCGCCAGGGATGGCGATGACTTCCACCGGAAGCCGGTCGTTGAGGTGCACGCGGTGGAGGTCTTGCTGGGAGATGTAGGCCCAGACTTCGATTGAATCTGTGTTGGCGATATCGAGCAGGGGCTGGCCCGGCTGAGCGATCTCGCCCGTCTCCAGCAGTTTGGCCTGCACCCGGCCCGAAATAGGGGCTGTGATGATCAGGCGTTGCTCCTGCCAGCGGGCCAGGTTCAGGGCGGCTTGGGCCTTTTGCACGTCCGCATCAGCCACGGCCACGGCCTCGGGCTGAGGCGGCGCGGTTTTGGCATCCCGCTCGGCTTCGGCGACGGCCAGGGCCATCTTGGCCAGCCTAACCTGGTCTTCGGCCTGATGCACGTTGGCTTCCAGGGCCAGGGGCACTTCGCGCATCTTCTTCAGCAAGGCCAGCGTGCGATGGAGCCCGTTGAGACGGGCCTGGACCGCGTTTTGCTCTTCTTCGGCCGCGGCTTTCTGTTCTTGCAGGATGCGCACTTTGTATTTACCTTCTCTGGAGCCGTCTTTTTGGGCGTCGTCGATGAGCACTTGTATTTGCTTGACGCTCGCTTTCGCCGCGTCGATGCCGGCTTGTGCGACGGGTATCATCGCTGCGGTTTGGTCGATCTGGGCGTCGAGAGCGAGGGGATTCGCTAGCATGTCCTGGGCCTGTTCTAAATCGCGCCGAGCGTTGGCCACTTCAGTGCGGGCTGCATTCACCGTTTCTTGCGCGAGGGCGGCGATGGTCTCGTCTGGGGGCGCAGCCGTGGCGTCGCGGGCGGCCCGGGACGCGGCCACCGCTTCTTCCGCGGCTGCGATTTGCGCCTGGGTATCCGATGGGTCCAGGTAAACGAGGGGCTGACCCGCTGCGACGGTTTCGCCCTCCTCCACCAGCACGCGCACGGCTCGACCATTGATCTCGCTCATCACATGGGTGACGTGGGCCTCCAGCGTGCCGTAAAGCCGGGCTTCCTGGGGTTCGGCGGCATGGCCGGTGAGCGTTTTGATTTGCGACAGGGGGGCTTCGGGCAGGTCCGCCTGCCGCCACAGGCTTTCCATCTGGTCGGGCAGCAGAATCAGGCCCGCGACAAAGAGGATGATGGCTGCAATCAGAAGGGTGATGAAGATCGAGGGGAGTTTTTTCATGGCGTCTGAGTTGAGGTGCTACTAAGGTCTTCACCGGTCATCACCTGAAAACCACTAAGAACACTAAGACACGAAGTCACAAAGGGAAATTTATACATTTTTTCTTCGTGTTCTTAGGCGCTTAGCGCATCGAGATCGAGACATTTTTATCGATTTTCGTGACCAACCGCCGCCCGGCAATGAAGTCGCCGGGCTACGAAACAGCGCCGGATGAATCCGGCTAGCCCCGAAGGGGCCTCATCTTCCGAGCTCGGTCTCGGATGATGCCTAGTGCCTTAGTGCCCTTTGTGGTTTGCTAACCGGGGTGCGTTAGCAGTTACGAGTTGAGACTACTTGCGGATGATGACGTCGGCGGGGAGGCCGGGACGGATATGGTCGTTGGGGTTTTCGATTTGTAGGGTGATGGCGTAAACCACTGCGGCCCGCTCCGCCACGTTTTGCGATTGGCGCATGGTGAATTCTGGCTTATTCGAGATGGCGGTGACCCGGGCCTTGTATTGCTTGCCCGGCGCGCTGTCCACTTCCAACGGGTAAACGTCGCCGATGTGGATGGCGTCGATTATGTCTGCGGGGGCGTAGATGGTAATGGTCATTTGGTCGGGCTGGGTGATGCTGAGCAGACGCTGGCCCGGCCTGACGACTTCGTTTTCGGAAAAGTAGCGGGCGTCGATGACGCCGTCCACCGGGGCTTTAATGACGGTTTTATCCAATTGGACGGCAATGGCGTCGCGGGCGGCCCGGGCCCGTTCCACCGCGGCTTCCGCCGCCGCGATCTGCTCGTCGGTGGGGCCCGCCTCGACCGCATCCAGGGCGGCCTGGGCCTGTTTCACCCCGGCCAATGCTTGGTCTCGGGCGTTGGTTGCGGCTACCACCTGGGCCTCAGCTTCCTGCCGGTTTTTCCGCTGCTTTTTTAGGTCGTTCAGCGTGATCAAAGCCTGGCGCGCAACGGCGTCCGCCTGATCGGCCTGCTGCCAGGCCTGCCACGCCTTCTGGCTGGCTAGATTCCATTGAGGGTTGGCCTGGGACAGGTTGCGGGCGATCTCGCCCCACATCTGCGCTTCGATATCCGCGGCCCGGGCCTGATGTTTGGCGGCCCGGGCCTGGGCGCGGGCTTCGTCGAAGGCGGTCTGGGCCTGGGCGATCTGCACGTCCAATTCCTGCGGGTTGTCGCGCAGCCGGATGGCGTCTTGCAGCGCGCGTTCGGACGCGTCGGCTGCAGCTTGAGCCTGGGTCAGACGCGCTTGGGCCAGGGCCACGTCTTCGGGACGTACCGCCGCCTTGAGCTGCGCCAGCTGGGCCTCGGCTTCGGTTACGTTCGCGTCGGCCTGGGCCAGTTGCAGGCGGATGAGGCTGTCGTCCAACCGGACGAGGACCTGACCCGACGTGACGCGGCTTCCCGCCTGCGCCTGCATGGCTACGATGCGCCCGCCGATTTCGGGGGCGATGGTCACGTCTTCGCTTTCCAGGAATCCGGTGAAGCGATGGGGCTCGGGTTCCTGGCCACTGACGATGTTCGCACATCCGGCCAGCAGCAAGGCCAGCAGGGCCAGGAGGATGATTGCGTGCAGTTTACTGAGCTTTGACATTGGCGATAAAAACGTCCTCGAGTGAAGGGGGAATGATGCGCAGGGTTTTGGGGCCGGCCCCAGCCTGCTTGAGCAGGCTTTCAAGGGCGCTTAAGCGCCCTGCCATCTCAGGGCCCGCGGCGTGAATGCGTTTGCCATATAGCGCCACCTCCGGGATCCCGGCCTCGCGCAGCGCTCGCACGCCCGCCTGCGGATGCTCGCAGATGATCTCCACCACCTGCCCTTGCATGCGCTCTCGCTTGATCTCGCCGGGCGGGCCAATGGCGATGAGCCCGCCCCGGTGAATAAACGCCAGGCGATGACACTGCTCCGCCTCATCCATGTAATGCGTCGTCACGAAAATCGTCGTCTTTTGAGCGGCCAGACTATAAAGCAGCCGCCAGAAATTGCGTCGACTCACCGGGTCCACGCCTGCGGTGGGCTCATCCAGAAACAGCAGCTCGGGCTCGTGGAGAATAGCCGCGGCCAGCGCCAGACGTTGCTGCCAGCCTCCGGCCAGATTCGCAGTCAGGCGATCTCGGCGGCTACTGAGTCCGATGAGCTCCAGCACCTCATCTTTGCGGCGGGCCAGAGTGCGTCCTTTCAGACCATAAGCCTGGCCATAAAACGTCAGATTCTCTTCCGCAGTCAGGTCGGGATACAAACTGAACTTCTGGCTCATATAGCCCACCCGACGGGCGATGGCGTCCGGCTCCCGGGTAATGTCGATGCCCAGCACCCGGGCCTCGCCCTCGGTAGGGGTGATCAACCCCAGCAACATGCGGATGGTGGTCGTCTTGCCCGAGCCATTGGGGCCCAGGAATCCGAAAATTTCGCCCGGCTCCACCGCGAAATCGATGTGATCCACCGCCACGAAATCGCCGAACTTCCTGGTCAGACCGTGGGCTTCCACCGCAAACCGACGTCGTTCTTCGCTCATGGCGTCGTCTCCATTCGGGCCTGGCGAATGAGGTGGATGAACGCCTCTTCCAGCCGCGGCTCATCCGCATAGAGCTCTAATATCGGAACGCCCCGCCCTTGCAAAAACGATTCCAGCCTCGGCTTCGATACGGCCGCGTTGGCCACGAACACGTGCAGCCGGTCGCCATAAACCTGATGACTGATGTAATCGGCAAATCGGGGCAAGAGCGCTTCGGCCCGGGCCAGATCGGGTGTGTAGAGCACCAGCATCTCACCCGGAGCCAATTGCCGCAGCGCCTCCGGCTCCCCCTGCTCGATGAGCGCGCCCCGGAACATCAGCCCCACCTGATTACAGCGTTCCGCCTCATCCATGTAGGGCGTGGTGATGAGAATCGTCACCCCCTGCAAATGCAGTTCGGACAAAATATCCCAGAACTCGCGACGACTGACCGGGTCCACGCCATTGGTGGGCTCATCCAGCAGCAGCAGTTGGGGGTTGTGGATCAGCGCACACGCCAGCCCCAGCTTCTTCTTCATCCCGCCCGAAAGCTTGCCCGCGGGCCGATGCGCAAAACGCTCCAGTTGCGCGAAGCGCAGCAGCCGGGCGATTCGCTCCTCGCGCTCGGCCCGGGGCGTGGTGTAGATCTCCGCGAAGAACGAGAGATTCTCCAGCACTGAAAGATCGCCATACAGGCTGAACCGCTGCGGCATATAGCCGATCTTCTCCCGCAGACGCTCGGGCTCCCTCACCACATCCTCACCCAGCACCCGCGCCCGGCCCGACGTGGGCTTCAGAACCCCCGCCAGCATTCGCAGCGTCGTGGTCTTGCCCGCGCCGTCGGGCCCGATGAGCCCGAAAATATCCCCCTGACGGATGCTGAACGTCAGGTCTTTGACGGCGATGGTCTTGCGAAAACGCCGATGCAGGCGTTCGGTCGAAATGGCTTCCATAATTACTCTAGGCGATGTCAAGCGCTTTGGCCTCGTCAGATCGGATATTCTCGACATTCCCCGTGGAATTCGTCGCTGATAACGCGGATGCGGCGGATTTCCGCGGATTTTTTCAGCTTGAAGAAGGATTTTTCTGCGAAAATCCGCGCTGATCCAATTTTTCAGCGTCATCCGCGGCGAAACGAATGGTGAGCGACGCGAAGACGCCTGGAAAGTGGTGAGAAGTTCATAAATGGGGCTAGGCGATGTGCCTGCTGAACGCCCTCCAGGCGATAGCGCCTGTGGCCGCGGCGATGCCGATAAGCGCCAGCAGATGCGGCATGATCATCTTTAGATTTGACCCGCGCAGAATGATAGCAAGACTGGACGTCATAAAATGTTGTAAGGCCGAAACCTGGGCCAGGCTGCGCATGAGCAGGGGCATATTCTCCACCGGCAGCATGTAGCCGCTGATAGTCACCTCCAGGATGGCCAGCAGAAAAACCAGCAGCACCGCCTGTTGCTGCGTCTGCGTGACGATAGAGATCACCGTGCCCACGCCCACGATGGCGATGATGGACACCGTCGCCATCGCAAATAGCAGCGCAAAACTGCCACGAATCGGGATGTGATATCCCCAGGTCTGCACGGCCATCAGCAGCAAAAAATTGAGAATGCTCAGGATGATGGGCGGCAACGCCTTGCCGATGATCAGCTCAAGGCGGCGGATGGGCGTGATGAGCAACTGCTCCAGGGTGCCGATCTCTTTTTCTCTCACGAAGCCGGTTGCCGCCAGCACCAGCGCCACTTGATACGTAATGAAAGTCAGGGTGGAAGGAATAACAAACCATTGAATATTGAAAGTGGGATTGAAAAGTGCGCTGGATTCCACCTTCACCCCGCCCACATCCACGTCTGGCGGCAACTGCACATGCCGTGTGACCAGCAAACCCAGCACGCCGCGCAGCACGGGCTCGGTCTCAGCCCCGATGAGGACATTGGATCCGTCGATCATGGCTTGCACCTGGGCGGGCGCATCGTTGGGGCTATTGAACTGCCGTTGAAATCCGGAGGGAATCGTCAGCCCCACCTGCGCCCGTCCCTCGTCCAGCAACCGATGTAACTCCTCGTGGGTGCGGGGAAAATAAAGCACATTCAATTCCTGAGTCACATTCATCTTCTGGGCCAGCTCGCGGCTGAGGGCCGATTGATTCATGTCCAGCACCGCCGTCCGCACATCGCGCAGACCCTGGGCGGTGTTGAGGGAGATGAGCGCGAGCTGCATGGTTGGAGCCAGGATAAGGAAGATAAGCAGGAATTTGTCCCGCCGTATTTGCAGAAATTCCTTCCAGGCGATGTTGATGATTTGCCGGAGCATGATTTTCCTTTGATTCTCTATGACAGCGTTTTGCAGGCCGGACCTCAACTGACGCGTTTTCTGAAGCTGAGAATGGTGAGCAGCGTGGAAGCCAGCCCCATGGCCAGAAGCATGAAAGCGTGGAATCCCAACTGCCGCCAGCTCAGCCCTTTCAGAAAAATGCCGCGATTGATGGCGATGTAATGGGTGGCGGGCAGCGAATAGGCGACCAGTTTGGATTTTTCGTCGACAGGGATCATGAGACCGGTGAGGAAAAAACTGGGCACCAGAAAGAGCAGCAACACCGCCCGCAAGGCAGTGCTCTGATTCGAAATGAAACTGGAGACGAAAATACTGATCCCCAGCGTGGCCCACAGATAGATGAGCGTGAACCCGGCTAGATCCAAATAGCTGCCGCGCATGGGCGTCTTGAACCAGAACACCGTGATAACGATGGCGATGCCCGCGCTGACGACGCCGAAAATGATGTAGGGAATGAGCTTGCCCAGGATGTATTCAGCGCCCTGCACCGGCGTCGCGACCAGACTCTCGAAACTGCCCAACTCCT
Source organism: Anaerolineae bacterium (assembly GCA_026992375.1). Classification (GTDB taxonomy): domain Bacteria; phylum Chloroflexota; class Anaerolineae; order J102; family J102; genus M2005. The sequence continues at coordinate 4,607 of JALXAF010000309.1, read as the reverse complement.
TTTCTCGGGCCAGGGCCAGGGCCACCGACATGCTGGGGAGGATCATGGCGATGGCCAGCAGCGCGGGCGTCATGCTCCAGCGCCCCTTGATGTCGGGGTTGTAAAGCGTCAACGCCCGCATCTCCACCGGCTGGGCCATCTCGATGCGCTGATAATCTTCGCCCCATTCGCTGATGCGTTGCGAGAGGATGGCCATTTGCGGGCTGGCGTTGAGAGGATCGGAGCCATTACCCAGGACTTGCACCGTGGCGCTGTGGCCCGCAGCCAGCGCATCGCCAAAGTCGGGCGGGATCACCAGCCCCAGTTTGATCTCGTCCGCCTTCATCATTTCCTTCAGATCATCATAGCGCGCCGCCTCGCCCATGGGGATAAGATTGCGATCATGGCTGAGGGCCCGCACCAGATTGCGGGAATACGCGCTGTGATCTTGGTCGTAGATGGCGATTTTGGCGGGATTGAGATCGAAGGTGAAGACGTACGCGAAAGCCGTCAGCATGACGGCGGGTGAGATGGTCACCATGAACAACATCCGGCGATCTCGCAGGATATGCCGAAATTCCTTGCGCAGAATTGCCCAAAAACGAGAGAACGACATGAGATGTGACAGTGTTCGATGAGGCGGCTAAAGCTATCTTCGCTACGCTTTGCTGCTCTGTGGCTTTATATGCGGCACTTGTGGATAATCTTCCAATGGGCGCAATAACAAAAGAACGCGCTTTGTCATCTCCTCGGCCGACACCTGGGGATTCTCCAGCAGATATCGAATACCGCCTGCGATCATTCCACTGAGCAGCATCGACATCCATTCGGCTACGTCCTCTGTCAGGGAAAGCGACTCTTGCAGATTTGCCATTATTCTGCGTTCCATCAGCCGAATGCCCCGATGAAATTGCTCGGGTGAGCCATTGGGCCCAAACACCGCATGCATCAAGCCTCGATGCGTTTCGAAAAATTGAAATATCTGCAAAAGACGAATGTAGTGAATTTCTTCCAGTGGCAAACCCAGGGACTCCAGATCATCAGGATCATCCAGTCGCTGAAGGTCTTCCCAGATGGCAGCCTCCAACAGAGCCTCCTTACTTGGGAAGTAAGTGTAAAAACTGCCCACGGCCATATCAGCGAGTTCGGTCACCTCCAGCACTGTGAGCCCGGCAATGCCTTTTTGGGCAACGATCTGCTGAGCCGCTGCGATGAGTTCCCGCCGCCGCCGCTGGCGACGACGTTCGCTGCGGCTGACAATTTCGACGTCTTCTGAGTTTGTGTTCATGATTTGAATTTAGATTCTAAAAATGAATGGCAATTCAATTTGGTGGCGGCATGATAGCATCACATCCGATAATTGTCAAATCTTAAAAGCCCGGATATGCTCTTTTCACATGGATAGGAGGAAACACGGATAAAATCTTTTTTGAATGCTTCGTGTCTTCGTGGCAAAAAAGGATGATTGAGGCCAACAGCCTTAGCAGTTACGAACGTTCATCAAAAAGGGAGCGGAGCGGTCGGGCGAGGGTGGGGCGGAGTGGAGGATAAAATAACCTGCTCGCCTTTTGAAAATCCCCCCGCCTGGGCTAAAATCGAGACTTCCACCTCACCACGTCAGGAGGCGCGATGTTTTTTCGACAACTTTATGAACCGAGACTGGCGCAATACAGCTACGTGCTGGGATGCCAGGACACAGGCGAGGCCCTGGTCGTTGATCCCCTGCGAGATATCGAGCCCTACATCCGCCTGGCCGAGCAAGAGGGTCTGCGCATTACGCACGTCACCGAAACCCACATCCACGCCGATTTCCTCAGCGGCGCCCGGGCCCTGGCCCAAGCTACGGATGCAGATTTGCTGCTTTCGGACGAAGGCGGCGATGACTGGCAATACGCGTTTCCCCATCGCGGCCTGCACGAAGGCAACGCCTTTCGGGTTGGCAATCTCCGCATCGATGTGCTGCACATGCCCGGCCACACGCCCGAGCATCTCAACTTTCTCATCACCGATGCGTCCGCGGGTGACCTGCCCGGCATGATCCTCACCGGCGATTTCATCTTCGTGGGCGATGTCGGGCGTCCCGATTTGCTGGGGCTGGTGGAGGACGAGCCGGGCATCGATGCGCGCATGGCTCGCTGCATGTTCGATTCTCTGCAAAAATTCCGCGCCCTGCCCGACTACCTCATGGTTTGGCCCGGCCACGGCGCAGGCTCCGCCTGCGGCAAGGCCCTGGGCGCATTGCCCGCCACCACCGTCGGCTACGAAAAACGCGTCAATTGGGCGCTGCGCGAGACCGATGAAGAAGCCTTTGTGGTGCGCCTGCTCACCGAGCAGCCCAAAGCGCCTCGCTATTTCCGCAACATGAAGTTGTGGAATCGTAGGGGCGAAAAATCAGCGGGCCGCATCCCGGCGCCCCGGCGTCTTTCCATCAAGGAGTTGGAAGCGCTGCGAGCCCAGGGAGCGCTGCTCATCGACACCCGGGACAAGCTCGCGTTCGCCGAGGGGCATATTCCCGGCAGCGTTAATATTCCCAACAACGAGCTCTTCACCACCTGGGCGGGCTGGGTATTGCAGCCCGCCCAGCCTTTCGCGCTCATTGCGCCCGAAAGCGCCATTCCCGAACTCACCATCGAGCTCTTCCGCATCGGTTTGGACCACGCGGCTGGCTATTTCACCGATGTGCACTACTGGGTGCAGGCGGGCCATGAATTGGCCCATCTGCCACAAATGGACGCCCGAGAGCTGGCCGCGGCCCTGGCGGCCCGCGAGGCCGTAGCCATCGACGTGCGGGACGCCCATGAACTGCGCGACGGCTTCATTCCGGGAGCGATCTCGGCCCCGGCCGGGCGTTTGGTGCGGGGCTCGCTACAACCCGAGACCAACCGTCGTCTAGTCTTCTACTGCGGCCGCGGCGACCGTTCCGCCATCATCGCCAGTTATCTGCTGCACAAGGGTTTCGACAACGTCACCAGCTTGCAGGAGGGCATCCATGGCTGGCGCGCCGCAGGATTCCAGGTGGAGGCGCGCGGCGATGCAAACCTGCCCTTCGCAGAGATCAGCGTGGAGGAGGCGCTGCAACGGCATGTCGCTCAAACCTGGACGCTGGTGGATGTGCGCGAGCCGGATGAATTCGCTCAGGGGCATCCCGCCGGAGCGCAAAACTTCCCGCTGGATGATTTTGTGGAGGACGAGGTCATCGAACGTCTGCGAGACCTGGAGCCGCTGCTGCTCATCTGCAACACCGGCAATCGCAGCGCCATGGCCGCGGAGTGGCTGGTGGAAGAAGGGATCGGGCGATTGGTTAGTGTGGCTGGCGGCGTTGTGGCTTGGCAGCTTCATCATCTACCCTGGGAAAAGTGAAACGACGCCTCTTTCTGTGCTAAAATAGCCGCGACTCCTTTCTACCGCTTTCCCCCATCAAAGAAGACAACTTATGAAAACCAATCATCCCGATGTGGCTGAAATACTGATCTCCGCTGAGGAGCTGGACGCCCGTGTGCAGGCTCTCGGCGCCGAGATTTCAAGCGTCTACCAGGACAAAAGCCCGCTGCTGCTTTCTGTGCTCAAGGGCAGCGTCGTGTTCATGGCCGATTTGATGCGCACCCTCACCATCCCTCACGCCATCGATTTCATGGCCGTCTCCAGCTATGGCGCGGCCACCGAAAGCTCGGGTGTGGTGCGCATTCTCAAGGACCTGGACACGCCCATCGAGGGCAAGGATGTGCTCATCGTCGAAGACATCATCGATAGTGGCCACACCCTGTCATATCTGCGCGGATTGCTGCTGGCCCGCAATCCCGCCAGCCTGCGCATCGTCACCCTGCTCAGCAAACCCTCTCGCCGCGAGGTGGATGTGCCCGTGGATTGGGTCGGCTTCGATATCCCCGATAAATTCGTCATCGGCTACGGGCTGGATTACGACGAACTATACCGCGACCTCCCCTATATCGGTGTGCTCAAGGCTCACGTTTACGGGTAGACGTTATCGGAAATAAGAGAGTTGTTGTGCTTGTCTGGCATCATGTTGTTGATAGCGCTCAATAATGGATCTAATGCAAAAAATCATTTGGGTGTATCCAACTAGAAACAGCGCCCCTGCGGGGCTAGCCGGATTTATCCGGCGTTGTTTGTAGCCCGGCGATGAAGTCCCCGCGCTGCATCCCCTTGCTTTTCCAGCGCATCCAGATCTCTTCGCACCGTTATCTCCGACACGCCAAAACGGGCCACCAGGTCGGAGACTGAGGCCGAGTTGCGGGTTTCTAAAAGCTGCAAAATGGCCTGATGCCTTTTATGGGATAGCAAGAGAATGGCCGCGAGTGTGAGCGAGTGCGTTTGTGTTTGTGAGTGTTATACATATTTCATGTTCTTTTGCCAGGCACGAACCACCAAACTCAAACAACGTATTGCCAACAGGGCATGGTTCATGTTCCTTTCAATTGAAAGGTCTGGTCCGCTGCGGGGCTTGAACAGAAGCCAACTTATTCCTGATGGGCCGAGATGGTGTAAACTACGCCCGATGAAACGCTTCACGTTGGGAGCGCTGCTCCTGTTTTCCTTCGCTTTGCTCATCTTGCTCGCCTTGGGCGCCCGACGCTACGGCGGCCTCGAAGGGCTCATCTTCCGCGTCC
>JALXAF010000308.1 GCA_026992375.1 Anaerolineae bacterium | reverse complement strand
GGTGGGTGCAGGATGTCGCCCTGTTCCACGGCCTGCAGCAGATCACCAAAACATCGGGCCAGATGCGGGACGTCGGCGGTTTCGTCGCGGACCTGTTGCAGCAGGCCGACGAACGCTGCCAGGGCGTCGGCGGTCAGGCCCGAGGGCGCAGCAGGCGGGCGGGACGACGCGGGCGCTTGGGATGGGGCAGCGAGCGTTTTTTCCTGCAACCGGCGCAGTTCTACGCCCAACTCACGCGCCCGATCCCGGGCCAGGGGCGTGAGGAGCGCGTCCGGGCCCAGCGTCAGGGTGCGCTGCCCGTTTCGGGCCAGATTTTCGATGTCGGTAGCCGTGTAGAGGGTCTTCATAAATGCACGCGCCAGCTCAGTTTGCCAGCTTCGAACAGTAATTCGAGATAATAAACCGCACTGCTCAGGCGGTTTAGCGCCCGGATCAAATCGATACGGGTGGGCGTGTAATCGGGCGGCGGGGCGAACGCGTCCAGCGCGGCCAGCTCCGCCTCCCGCACCTGGGTGCGCAGGTAGTTCAGCCAGTGCAGGATTTCGTGATCATCCGGGCCCGGAGTGAGGTGAGGAACGCCCAGCGTCTCCCGGGTGTGATGGGTGGCGTGGCGCAAGGCGGCCGCATCCAAGCCTGCGACCTGAATCTCCGCCACCTCCCGGTCGTTGTACTCGGCGCTGACGATCTCCCGGCAGTATGCGGCCAGGGTGTCGAGATGTCCGGCCAGGTCGGGAAGCTGGAAGGTCCGGGCCCGGGCCGCCACCAGTTGAAACAGCCCGTGCACCGAGTCCATCTTGCCGCGAAAACGAATGCGGGGGATGTTCTTGGGCGCGAAATGCTTCGCATCCAGTTGGGTCATGTGCTCCGGCTTGGGCTCGGGCAGGGTGACCGGCTGCACGGGAAAGCTGATGGGCTTGTCCCATTCCGGCGCATCCGCAACCGGCGGGGCGGCTTCCGTCTGCTCCTCGACGATCTCCAGGCCCCATTGCGCGATGAAATCCCGGGCCGCGGGTGAAAACCGCGTACCCGGCTCGACGACCACCTGCATCCCCCGGCGGGGACGACGGATGCGGTCGCGCAGTTCTGCTTCGGTGAGGATGGGCATCGTTTGGGAACACGTCATATCGAGCGCAGCGAGATATCCCCGGGCACGCTGATGACGCCCTGCCTTCGGGGAGATTTCTCGGTCGCTGCGCTCCCTCGAAATGACGTATGGGACTGGTTGACTGACAAAAATCAGCTTGGCGTCTAAACCTACCGATTAAAATCAGGGCCAGGGGCCTTTGGCCGCTCGTCGGCCTGCGCCGACGCTTCCAGCGCCCCTCTTGACGAGGAAACCACCGTCCCCGCAGGGGGACGGGCGGCGGAACGCCCGTGGAACCGAATTCATTCGGCGAGTGAGGCGGCGCAACGAGATTTGTCAGTCAATCAGCGTAAGGGATTATCCCGCCCAGTCGGCCGGGTAGGTGACGTAGAGGAATTTGGCCCAGCCGGGCGTGGCGAACTGGATTTTGCTGCCTTTGGGGATAAAAATCACATCGCCCGGCAGGCCTACGGTGACGCCTTCATCGGTGATGATGTGCAGCTCGCCCTCGATGACGAACTCGATCTCATCGTAGTTCAGCGTCCACGGGAACTGGCCCTTGTGCAGAGTCATAAAGCCCGCGGCCATGGGCGAGCCGTCGCGGCTGGTGATGACATCGGCCAGGCGCACATCCATCTCGGGGCGGCGGATGTTGAAGGGGAAGGGCTCCATCTCCACGCGACGGCCATCCACGTGCAACACCCGATGCCCGCCAGCCGGAGGGACGCTCTCGTCAGATGACGCCTTGCCCAGCGCATTGGCCACGGCCTGCCTCACCTTGCTTTCCAGATCATCGCCCGCAGGCGGCGGGGCGGGTGAGGCGACCGCGGTCGGGGCCTGCTGCGGGGAGCGGGCGTTGGTCTGGGCGGCCGCGCTCCACGCGGGCAGATCGTGATCATCCTGTTCGGGCCAGACCAGAGTCAGGCCCAACTCGCGCGCCCGGTCCCGGGCCAGGGGCGTCACGATATCGCCCTTGCCCAGCACCAGCGTGGTCTGACCATCTTCCAGCGCCAGCTTTTCGATGATCGCAGCAGTGTAAAGCTCTTTTTTCATGGCGCGCGTCCGTAGAACAAAGTCCGGCTAACCGTCATATCGAGGAATGACTCCAGTGTCCCGTTATCCTTTTGCCACGAAGGCGCGAAGGGAGCGAAGACACGAAGCATTTTTCCGAACAACGGAGAAACACCTCGAGTGTTTTGCTTACTCGAAATGACGGAGCCGGTTGTCTTAGTCTTCCAGTTGGGGCAGGATGTCTTCCACATCGCCGTGGGGGCGGGGGATGACGTGGACGCTGACCAGCTCGCCCACGCGCTGGGCCGCGGCTGCGCCCGCGTCGGTGGCGGCCTTGACCGCGCCCACATCGCCGCGCACCATCACGGTGACGTAGCCGGCGCCGATCTTTTCCTTGCCGATAAGCTTCACGTTGGCCGCCTTGACCATCGCGTCGGCCGCCTCGATTGCGCCGACCAGACCTTTGGTCTCGACCATTCCCAGAGCGATCATATTGATGTCTGCCATTTTCTTTTCCTTTTGAGTGGATTGTGGTGGCCGCGCGGGCGGCTGCGCCGCGGGCCGGGTTGAAGAGGTTGTTGGAGAATCAGCCCCGATGGGAGCTGAAGGGGTCACTTGGTTGTCAGGCGCGGCCAGATGGGCGTGAATCCGGCAGTAATCGGAGCCGGGCAGCGCCTTGTTGCGGCATCGCTTGCCACTTTTGGTGATTGCCTTGCATTGAGCCATAGGGTGGTTTCAGTGTTCAGTAATCAGTGAACAGAGGACGATTGAAAAAGAAACCAGTTTCGTGCTAAAATGTAGATGCTACCGTCAACTTTCTCTCAAAGTGATGCTTATGAATAACGAAATCATCTTTCTGGTTTATCAATCGCCCGAAGGCGGCTACGAAGCGCAGGCCTTGGGCCACAGTATCTACACAGAAGCGGATACGCTGGATGAGCTGCGTGCGATGATCAAAGACGCTGTGAGTTGTCACTTTGATGAGGGCGAACGCCCGCAAATCATCCGCCTTCATTTCGTACGTGAAGAAATTTTGGCGGCAGCATGAGGATTCCGAGAGATTGGAGCGGGGATGATCTCATCAAACGATTAGGTAAAGTGGGATATCATCCGACCCGGCAAAGCGGTAGTCATGTCCGAATGACTTACAGTGGGCAGTTCGGAGAACATCACATCACGGTTCCAAGACATAAACTGCTGCGTATCGGCACATTGAATCGCATTCTAACGGATGTGGCCAATCATCTACATCTGGATAAGGGCGAATTGCTTCGTCGCCTGAAATGAATGGTCTCCTATCGGGCTTCTATCAGCGGCCCAGTTCTTTGAGGACGCGGCGGACGATGTCCTCCAGTTGGGCGTCCTGATCGAAGCCGAGGGTGGTGGGGGGAGCGCCCGCTTCGCCTTTGGGCTGCACGCCCGGCGCCAGGGTAGTGGCTTCGCGCGGGGGCGGAGTGGTTTCGTAGGCCACGCGCTTGATGTTCATCACGTGGTGGACGCTGATGTTGTCGCTGTAAACCGAGCCGCCCAATCCGCCCGAGCCCAGGGTCATCGAGGGCGTCAGGCTGGTGGTGCCGCCGATGGCGCCCAGGGTGCCCCAGGTGTTGATGGAGAGCCGGAAGACCGGCTTTTCCTCGCCGAATGCGCGGATGACCTCCTCGTCCCGGGCGTGAACCACCATCGAATGGCCCTCGCCGCCGAATTTGATGAGCTGGATGGAGCGTTCACACCCGGCGTGCCAGCCATCTTCCACGAAGAAGCCGAGCACGGTGGTCAGCTTCTCGCGGCTCAGGGGCTCTTCGGGCCCGACCCGATCCAGATTGGCCACCAGCACCCGCGCCCAGGGCGGCACCTGAATGCCCGCCAGCTTGGCCAGCGCCTGGGGCGTTTTACCCACGCTGCGGGCGTCGATCATGCCATTGGGTTTGAACAAAGCCTTTTCCAGCGCCTTCTTCTGGGCTTCATCCACCCAGTAAGCGCCGTTTTTCTCCATCTCCGCCTTCAGTTCGGCGGCGATGGGCTTATCGGCGATGACCGATTGTTCAGTAGCGCAGATGACGGAGCAGTCGAAGGCCTTGCTGTTGACGATATCCCAGGCGGCTTTCTTCACATCCGCACTGCGATCGACCCAGACGGGCGCGTTGCCCGGGCCCACGCCGATGGCGGGTTTGCCCACGCTGTGCGCGGCCTTGACCATCCCGCCGCCACCCGTAGCCAGGATCATATCCACAGCCCAATGGCGCATCAGCTCCTGGGTACCGGGCAGAGTGACGTTGGTCATGCAACTGACCAGGCCGTGGGGCATTCCCACCGCCTCGCCCGCCTCGGCCATAATGCGCATCGCCTCGTAGGAGCTTTCTTTTGCAGAAGGATGGGGCGCAATGACGATGCCGTTTCGGGCCTTGACCGCAACCAGGATTTTGAAGATGACGGTGGAGGTGGGATTGGTGGAGGGAGTCAGCGCGGCGATGACGCCCACGGGCCAGGCGAATTCCAGGATTTTGTTCTCCCGATCCTCGCGCAGCAGGCCCACGGTCTTGACATCCTTGATGGACTCCCAGATGCGGCGGGAAGCGAATTCGTTTTTGACCTTCTTGTGCAAGGGGACGCCATAGCCGGTCTCGTCGTGGGCCAGCCTCCCCAGATGCTCGGACGCGGCGAACGCGGCCTCGGCCATCGCCTCGACAATTTTATCCACCGTGGCCTGAGAGGCGTGAAAGAATTCACGCTGGGCCTCCCGGGCTGCGATAGCCAGCCGCCGGGCCTCCTGCATCGAGCGTAGGTCTTTGTCGTAGTTATCGATCATAGAAGTATCCTGTTGAAGAATGGGCGGAATGATTCACCCATAGCGTTTCTTGACGATTCGCCGGGATGGATTGCGTACGCAATCCGCTTTACGCATTTACGCAAATTTCTTCGGCGCGCGGGCCACGTTCAGCACCGCGTCCTGGAAGGCGGAAGCGGCGGCCTTGCACGCGCTCTGAGAGCCGGAGAGCAATGCGCCCGAGAAGTTGGTCTCGGACGGGGGCGCCCACCACACCTGCATCGTCACCTCGGCCGCTTTCAGCGCGGCGTCGATGGCGTAGGTGGCCTCCAACGGCGGCGCGATGAGGTAGGCCAGGGGGGTGCCTTCGGGCACGCCCGCTTCTTTGCTCAGGTAGCTGCCGGTGCGTGAGATGGTGTGCGGGAAGAACGCCAGCTCGCCCGCTTCGTCCGCGGCGTAGAACCAGGCCTTTTCCTCGGCATAGGCCACCGCGGCGTCCAGGCCTGCGCGGGCCTCGGCGGGCGTGGGCCCGGCCAGGATGCCGATGATCTCGCCCGAGAGCGGGCCGGAGGCGTGGGCGGAACCGGCGTAGAAGCTGTGGGCGTACACCACTTCCACCTCGGCCTTCTTGGTGGCCTCATCCAGCGCCACGTAGAGAGAGTCGTCGATATCGCAGGTGATGAGGGCCAGACTGCGCTGATGGGGCTGCAATCCCAGCTTCTCTGCAAAATCAGGATGCACGTTGGGAATGAGCCGGGCGGCCAGGATGGTGGGTTTGATGGGATCGAGTACAGCCATAAGAGGGTCTCCTTCGAGGTGTCGGAATCTGCAAAAGCGTATCGTAGTCCGCGTCGGGCGAGTTTGCAACAGGCGTCAAACGTAAAACATAAAGCGTCGGACCCGACGAATGACGTTTGACGTTTGAGGCAATCGGTTGTCAACGCCAGGCGGGTCGGCAAAAAAGATATGGTCGAAACGACCCGCCGCGGGGTTGTTTACAACACGTCAGACGGCGGGTGTTCCGGGGTTTCCTCCGATGTTTTCAGTTTCAATTCGACGCCGCTGGCCTGATATTTCAGGATTTTTCGGATGAGTTCGACCACGAACGCGCCCGCTTCCAGCGGATTCAGGCCGCCGTTGTTGGTGATCATACAGATGACGTCGCGCTGGGCGTCGGTCTTGCCAGGGCCGGGCCGCCAACCCATATACGCACTCATTGCATCGGCCACGCCCAGGCCCGGACGCTCGCCGATGAGGATCACCACCACATCCGCGCCGATGACGGTATTGACGTCGTTGATGACGCCCACCCGGGCGAATTTGATGAAGAAGGGCGTGCCCATACTGATGTTGGCGGCTTCGAGGCCCTGCTTGATCACCGGGAATATCTGGGGCAGGTTGTTATTGATGGCCGCGGCGCTGAGGCCGTCGCCCACCACGATCTGCACCTGCGGCTTCTTGACGCATTTCTGATCGATGAGCATCTTGGCCTCGGGCGTCAGCAGACGTCCCAGATCGGGCCGCAGCAGATATTCGGCCTTGTCCTTCACCTGGGTCTGCACGGTGAACAGCCCGAATTGATCCAGAATCTCCTGCTTGACCTCGCCGTAGATGGCATCCTGAGTGACGCCGTGATCGGCCTGGAACAGCAGCCACGACTTGGTGCGGGGGCGAGGCCCGGCCCGGCCTGCGCCAATGCGCGCAGGCGTGGTGGATTTCAGATTCAGCAGGCCCTCCGGATCCATCGGATTCTCCACGCCCACCGCGTTGCGGAACTCGGGCGTGGTGGGATCGGGCAGGTCGATGATGACGGCGTCGGTCTTGTTCGAGCCCGACGCCGTCGCAGCGGGTGTGAGCGATGCTGTTGAGGTCGGCTGCGACGCCTCCTTCTTCTTGAGTTCGGCTAAAACAGCCTGAACGATGGCTTCGATTTGATTCTGATCCATAATCTTGCCTCTCTATTTCTGCAGGAAGAAAGATGCGTCGCCGGCTTTCTCGGTGAGCTTGCCATCCTTCATCAGACCCAGATTCTCCATCCAGGCTTCGAATTCGGGCAGGGGCCGCAGCCCCAACAACTGACGCAGGCTGGCGGCGTCGTGGAAGCTGGTGCACTGGTAGCTGAGCATCACATCATCGCCCAACGGCACGCCCATAAAGTAGTTGCAGCCCGCCGAAGTGAGCAACACGGCCAGATTCTCGATGTCGTTCTGAGTGGCCTTGGCGTGATTGGTGTAGCAGGCGTCCACGCCCATCGGAATGCCGTAGAGCTTGCCCATAAAGTGATCTTCCAGCCCGGCCCGGGTGATCTGCACCGAATCGTACAGGTACTCCGGCCCGATGAAGCCCACCACGGTGTTCACCTGGAAGGGGTGATAGCGTTTGGCCAGACCGTAACAGCGGGCCTCCATCACCAACTGATCCGCGCCATGATGCGCATCGGCCGAAAGTTCGGAGCCCTGGCCCGTCTCGAAATACATATAGTTCGGGCCAGCGGTCCACGCGTATTTCTTGGCCATCTCGTAGGCCTCGTCCAGCATCCCCACGTTGACGCCGAAAGACTCATTGCCCTTCTGCGATCCAGCCAGACTCTGGAAGACCATTCCCACGGGCGAACCCCGCTTCATCGCCTCCATCTGGGTGGTCACGTGGGCCAGCAGGCAGTTCTGGGTGGGGATTTCCCATTTCTGGATGACGTCGTAGGTCATATCCAGCAGGCGCATCACGCTGCCCAGGGAATCATCCACAGGGTTGATGCCGATGACGCTATCGCCCGAGCCGTAGCTCAGGCCCTCGTAGATGGTTGCGCGAATCCCCTCTACCGAGTCGGTGGGATGATTGGGCTGGTTGCGGGAAGCCAGGGTGCCGGGCAAGCCGATGGTGTTGGCGCAATGGGCGGTGACTCGCACCTTGCTGGCGCCGTAGATGAGATCCATATTGGACATCAGTTTGGTCACGGCTGCCACCATCTCGGCGGTGAGGCCGTTGCTCACCCGGCGGATCATCTGCGGCGTGGTCGTGTCCTTCATAATCCACTCCCGCAATTCACCCACCGTCCAGTCCTTGATCTCGTTATAGATGGTCAGATTCACCTGGTCGATGATGACCCGGGTCACCTCATCATCCTCGTACGGCACAGCCGGATTCTCATACAGCGCCCGCAGCGGCAATTCCGAAAGCACAAACTTGGCCGCCACGCGCTCGGTCACGCTCTCGGCGGCGATGCCCGCCTGTCTATCCCCCGACTTTTCCTCATTGGCTTTGGCCAGCAGTTCTTTGATGCTGCCAAATTCGTAGGTTTTGCCGAAAAGCTTGGTTCGTAATAGCATAAGCCCCTCACAAGTGGGAGCGGGAAAGATAAATTTTATTCGTAGAAAATCAGCGTCTTCACCGACAGGGGCACGACGCGCCCATCCAGCATGGGCTCGCCGATGTCGATGAAATCGCCTTCGCCCAGACCGACCTGATCGATGACGACCAGCGGGGCGTCGGGACGCAGCGCCTTAATGGTCTGCCCCAATGCCTGGGCGTAATCGCGCTCGACGATGAGCACCAGCGGTCGGGTGGGAGAGAGTTGGTTGGCGGCGTAAAGCACAACGCCTTGCGCCAGGGTTTGCAGCACATCGTAATCCATCAGCTCCGGCAGGTCCAGTGCCAGGGCGATGGCCCGCTGCTGCGGATCGATATCCCAGCGCTGCACCGCGTAGCGGATGGCTTCAGCGATATGCTCGGGGGAGAGATTGTCGTGATCGATGTGCGGGCGGATCACCGGCAGGTTGCGCAGGGGCAGGATCACCCGCTCCGCCCAGATGGTGCTGCCGCTGAGGGTGACGGTCTGGCTGGCCGCGCCCAGCACGGTGGCCCGCAAGGTCTGCTTCGGGCGCTGCACATTCAGCCCTTGCAGCCGTCGGTTCAGGCGCAGCGATTGGGCCAGCAGCGGGCCTACATCGTCGTGAATGGTCACATCCGCCAGGTCGCCGATTTCGATCGGATCGTAGTAGTAGGCCGCCACGCCGCCGGAGAGAAAGACCACGCGGGTGTTTTCGGCCTCGCGCAGGGGGGGCGTCAGTTGCAGCTTCCGCCCGATCTCGCTGACCTGGCCCGTGGTCAAATCCACGATGAGATCGGCCATCGCGTCGCAGAAGCGGCGCAGGGTGGGCAGATCGGCCCGGGCGCCTTCTCGCAGGGGCAGGTTCAGCGTCTGGATGATGACCCGGCCCGGCGGCGGGATGTGGCGGATGACGCCTGAGCTGTGCTCGATCTCGATCTGCCGCCCGCCCACCGCCATCGCCGAAGAGCTGATGTGCTCGCCAATGCGGAAGATGGCGGCATTGGCCGTGCCGCCGCCCACATCCACATTGACCACCTGGGTATAGTGCTCGGCCGAGTAAGCGGCGGCGCCGGAGCCGCGGGCAGCGATCTGCGCCTCCACGTTGGGCCCAGCCACGGTGACCACGAAATCGCCCGCCAGGTCCGAAAGGGCCTGCAGGATGGCGTCCGCGTTTTTGGCTCGGGCCGTCTCGCCGGTGATGATGACCGCCCCGGTCTCGATCTGGCTGGGACTGACCCCCGCCCGCAGATATTCCTTCCGCACCAGCTCCGAAAGCGCCGTCACATCCACCTCATCCTCCGACAGCAGCGGGGTGAAATGGATGGGGCTCTGGTAGATGACGGCGCGGGACTGGATGCGGATGCGGGGGGCCTGTCCGGCCCGGGCGGTGTCCTGAATGCTAAGGTGCGAAAAAACGATCTGCGTCGTCGTCGTGCCGACATCGATGCCGACGCTGATCATTTCACGAGGAGAACCCATTGAAGCAACGAAACAACGAGTCCCGAGCTTACTCTTCCAGCTTGGGCAGGATGCCTTCCACATCGCCGTGGGGGCGAGGGATGACGTGCACGCTGATGAGCTCGCCCACACGCTGGGCCGCAGCTGCGCCCGCGTCGGTGGCGGCTTTCACCGCTCCCACATCGCCGCGCACCATCACGGTGACGTAACCGGCGCCGATGTATTCCTTGCCGATGAGTTTGACGTTGGCGGCCTTGACCATGGCGTCGGCGGCTTCAATCGCGCCCACCAGACCTTTGGTTTCGACCATGCCGAGAGCAATCATGTGAATAGATGTCATTTTGTTCACTCCTGTCAAAACATAATGAATAGACATATACTGTCCGCGGGTTAGACAAAGATGTCTTCTATTTTACAGCCTTTCGCCTGACTTTGCACATTGCCGCAGAGGTGCGACGCAGGGAGCGCAGAATTCGCCCACTGCGCCACACCTCGAAGCGATCAGCCGCCCGCGAGTTCTCTCTCGGCTTCCTCGATCAGGGCGAATTCCTCCTCAGGAGCCTCGGCCACCAATTGGTGACGGCCATAGACCCAGAAATAGATGACGCCCAGGATGTAGAAGACCGCGACGCCATACACGCCCGGGCGATAATCGGGATTGGCCAGGGTTGAGATGGCGGCTAGCGCGGCCAGCACCAGCGAAATCCAGGCGAACAGGGTGCCGCCAGGACTCACGTAAGGTCGATTCACGTTCTTGCGGCGCTTGAAGATGATGTAGCTAACCATCATCAGCACGTAGGAGATGACCGCACCGAACACGGCCATATTCAGCAGGGCCGCGCCCAAAATGCCCGACCCCCACTTATCCAGGATGAAAGCGATGATCAACCCAAAGATGGCGCCGCCGATGAGCGCCACATAGGGCGTATGGCGATTTTCCAGCGTCAGAGACCAGAAGCGGGGGAAGTACCCGGCCCGGGAGAGGGCGAAGATCTGGCGACCATACGCGTAGATGATGGAATGGAAGCTGGCGATGAGGCCGGTCAGGCCGATGAGCGTCAGCACGATGGAAGCGGCGCCGATGCCAAACACCGCCTGAAAGCCCTCAGCCAACGGCGCATCCGATTGGCCGATGGCGGCAGCGCCACCGCCCACGCCGGAGTTGAAGATGAGGGTGAGGAAGGAGAGCAGCACCAGTGCGCCGATGCCCAGCAGCATAGCCTTGGGCATGTCGCGGCTCACGTCCTCCGCCTCCTCCGCGGCCAGCGGCAACTCCTCGATAGCCAGATAGAACCAGATAGCGAAGGGCAAGGCCGCGAACACCCCAAACCATCCGAAGGGCAATCCTGTGGCCGAATGCCCGGGCGCTGGCTTGATATTGAAGAGCAGATCCCAGTGCCAGGCCCCCGAGAGCGGGGCGGCGATGTAGAAGATGAACAGCACCAGGGTCGCCAGGATGGTCACTACCAGCGACACCTTCAACGTCAGCTCCACGCCCCAGATGTTGATGCCCACGAAAATAGCGTAGGCTAGCACCCACCATATCCACAGCGGCACCGTGGGCCAGACCGAATGCAGGTAGCCGCCAATGCCGACCACGATCACCGCCGGGGTGATGACGTATTCGATGACCACGGCCAGACCGGTGAGGTAGCCGCCCCACGGGCCCATGGTCTGGCGGGCGAAGGAGTAGGGGCCGCCGGCATGAGGCAGGGCCGTGGAAAGCTCCGCCAAGCTGTACATCATGGTAATGTACATGATGGCCATGGCGATGGTTGCAATCGCCAGGCCCCAAAAGCCGCCGGCGGAGAGACCGAAATTCCAGCCGAAGTAGTCGCCCGAAATCACCGCGCCGACGCCGAGCCCCCACAGCAGCACCCAGCCAGCTTTCTTCTGCAATGTGCGCTTCTCGAGGTACTCCTCGCCTACGCGTTCATATTCGACAGAACCGACTTCGACTTTTTTCTGTTCCTGCGACATGAGTTCCTCCTTTGGGACAAGAAAATGCAGCGATGAGAAATTGAGGACATCAGAATGAAAGACGTCCAAAAAACAATGAGCGAAAAGTCCAAAAAAATCGCAACTACTAAGATCGTCACCAGTCGTCACCCGAAAACCACTAGACACACTAAGACACAAAGGCACAAAGAGGAATTTATACATTTTTTCTTCGTGTTCTTAGCGTCTTTGCGCCCTTCGTGGTTTGTTAACCCGGGTGCGTTAGCAGTTACAAAAAATCTGTCTATGAAGATCGTCGCTGATAATTCGCTGACGAGCGCGCGAAAACATCAGGACGCCCCACATCGTCCCCTGGACGGATTGACGTTTTTTCTGACGCACCACCTCCTTTGGGAAAAAGGAGAGGAAGAATGAGGCGAGAGAGCGAAGGAGTGGTGAAAAAACAACAATATGGAGCAATCTGTCAAAAAATGACAGACGACAGACATTTGAAAGCAAAACGCAGGCGCACCAACTCACCGCAAAGCCATGCGTATGCGACGCCACTTTTGTAATAAAAACTACTTTAGCAGAAATGCTTTTGCGTGTCAACTCACAAATTGACCAAATGCGCCCTATCCCCAGACATCGCAGCCTCTCCCTCCATTCTCCCCCAAAAAATTCCCCTTCGACACTATAATGTGCAGATGTTGACCCGAACGATTCCTTCCCGCCAGACGGATCACGCTCCCCGCGTCGCCCTGCACAATGGCCTAACTCCGGGAGAGAACTGCGCCGAGATTCAGCTCAGCCAGCCGCTTGCCTCATCATCTTCTTCCTCCGTGCACTCTGTGCATCCTTGTTGAAGTTTTTTTCAGTAGAACCAATGGTTGCAAAGTTATGGTAGAATAGATGCATAACAAAAGTGAAAGTCAAGCGGTTTTCAAAACAGAAAGACTATCAGGAAACAGCCTGTGAACTTCCTCCTTTGCGCGTGTTCAAAGTACAGGAACATTCCACATATCAACTCCAGTTTTTGAACATAAGCAAGGCCAATGAAGCTGACAAAGAAGATCAACGGTAATTGAAAAAATTTGCCATCATTCACGACTGGTTGAACCAGATCGGCGGCGCCGAGGATGTTCTAATCCAGATGCACGCCTTGTATCCCGACGCGCCCGTTTTCACCTCCATCTATGCGCCCGAAAAGATGCCCCCCGCCATGCGCGAATGGGACATCCGCACCAACTGGATGGACAGGCTGCCGGGGATTCACGATCATCATCAGCCCTACCTGCCTTTCTATCCTCTGGCCTTTGGCGGGGTCGATCTCAGCGATTATGATGTGGTGCTGAGCAACAAATCGGGCTTTTGCCATGGCGTGCGGGTGCGGCCCGACGCGTATCACATCGATTACTGCCTGACCCCCACCCGCTACGTGTGGATGCCCGACGCGTATTTGCAGCGCGAGGGCTTTGGCAAGACGGTGGAATGGGGCACGAAGCCGCTGGTTGCCTGGCTCAAACGCTGGGATTACCAGGCTGCGCAGCGGGTGACGCATTTCATCGCCATCTCCACCGAGGTGCAGCAGCGCATTCGCCGCTATTATCATCGGGAGAGCAGCATCATTTTTCCTCCGGTGGATGTGCAGCGATTCCGACCCAACGGTCATCCGCCTGAGCCCTTCTTCTTCGTCCTCAGCCGCCTCATCCCCTACAAACGCATCGATCTGGCGGTGCGGGCTTGCAATCTGGCGGGATGCAGGCTGGTGGTAGCCGGCAGCGGCCGGGATCGTGAGGCGCTGGAGGCTATCACCGGACCCAATGTCGAATTTCTGGGTCGCGTTTCCGATGAGGAGGCGGCTGATCTCATGGCACGCTGCCAGGCACTCATCTTCCCAGGCCTGGAGGATTTCGGCATCACGCCCTTGCAGGCCCAGGCCGCGGGCCGCCCGGTCGTCGCCTATGGCGCAGGCGGCGCGCTGGATACAGTCATCCCCGGCGTCACGGGGGAATTTTTCACCGAGCAGACGCCCGAAGCCCTGGCCGAGGCCCTGATGAACTTCGAGCCAGGCAGATATGACCCCGCTGCCTGCCGGGCCAATGCGGAGCGTTTCAGCAATGAGCGCTTTCGCAGGGAGCTGGGTGCGTATGTGCAGCGGGTGATCTCGGGCCAGGAGCCGCCTTCGCCGCGAGTGACGCCTCGTGATAAAGGTTGATGGAAAGGTTATCATGCTATCTCGAAACGCTATTTTATCCAACCTGCTGCTCCTTCTCTTCCTGGCCGGATGCCAGCGCTCGAAAACACCCGCAATCACCCCGAAAGGCCCAATAGCGACGCCCACGCCCGTTATTCAGGTCGTGAAGACGGAGGTGGGCGTGGGACGGGAGATCCGCGGGCCCCTTCTCATCGAAGACGATTGCGCGCGGGTGGCTGGCGAGGCTCTGGCCTGGGATCCGATGATCAAGGCGAGCATCGATGGCGAAGCGCTGCGCGTCCTACGCAAATGGAACGGTCAGGTGAGCGTATTTCATGCCGGGGAATTGGTGCGCGTGGATGGCAGTTGCATCATCAAAAAGGAAGGCGAGCCCTGTGGCACGCCCAGCATGGAAGAAGCTGGCGCTGTGACGGGCTGCGACGCAGGCCCCTACTTTGTCGCCGGCAACATCCGTCCTGTCTTCACCCCCGCGCCAGTTCCGCCCTCACCGTAAACCCGCGTCTCTCATTAGACATTATTGGAAATAACCCGCGGCGAGGTGAGCTATCGACCTTTTGCCCAATCATGCCCGAATCAATGATCAATGAGTAATGATTAAAGTGAAAACCACGCTGATTTAGCCTTTAATCATTGTTCATTAATCATTGAGCTTTGTCGGCAGCAGTATGACGCCAGATGTGAGAAACCACTTTCTTATTTCCGATAACGTCTATTGAGTCGAAACGATGACGACATCCTCTGAATCGTAAATGCGCTGGAACACCGCTGCCACTCAGCGCCCGCTAGGTAAGATGCTCCAGGATGAGGGGAAAGAAAGCTGGTGAACGAATTCCTCCGCCGAAGGCGGATACACATCCGCTCGCACGAAATCGATAGCCAGGGGCAGGGAGACGATGGGGTAAAGGGTGTCGGACGTTTTCGTCGCGGGCGCGGGCCCGGTTCGGGCGTCGGGATTGTAGGCCCAGAGCCGCGCAGGCGCGCCCTGGCAGCGCTCCCGGTAAAATAACGTCTCATTCTCATCCCAGCCGATGACCTCATATTCGCAACGCCGGATATCCCAATAAACCTCCGCGCGGCGTCGCACCTCCTCGCAAAATGACCCGGGCGCAGTGACAAAAATCATTTCATGTCCAGGCGCAGCCAGCACCGCGGGCTGATAGCGATAGAGCAGTGGAAGGCGAACATCGCCAGCAGTCCCGCAGCCAGCGTCGCCTTGCAACGAACCACGCGCCGATTGCGGCCAGCGCACCCGCGCCCAACGCCAGGCACACTATCCACGGCGTCAGTCCCATGATGTTGACAACCAGCATGAAGGGCGCGAGGAAATAAGGCAGCAGCCATCCGCACAGAGCCACCCCCGCGCTCAGAGATGAAAAAAGCAAGATCGCTGCGAGGGCGAAAGCCGTAGTAGCGGTTTGAATCTTCGTTTTAGCAGGCATGAACCAAGTCGTTGACGGGTGACGTGTAGAAAGAATAACACGCATCCGCACGGCTTGCTTGACGCTAAGGGGGCATTCAGCCTACATTTCGGCGATGACTCTTCGGTTGTAACCATACAGCTTGCATGTCATACCGCACAGGCTGAAGCCGTTGGCTGGCCACACGCCAAGACCGCAAAACACCAGGCGGCAAACGTCACTCCCGACAGTTTCAAATTTGGTCTGCCCCATCCCGCTTCCTCATGGGGGGGAACGGTAAAGTTGTTTTGACACATTGCGGGCGCTGTGATAGAAAAGGACATCAGTCCGGGTGCGCTGTTCATCGCCCTGGACGTCCGCCTGGCTTCAGCGATTAGCTGAGGCGATCGAGACGCTCCGGGCGCAGCAAGACAACGCGTATACAGCGACTGATGGAAATATCTGCATCACAAAATCGAGCTACTCTTTGTTGCTAGATATGAGGTGGTTGGATGTTGCCGTTGAACCAGATCATTCAGGGGAATTGCGTTGATGTGCTGAACGATCTCCCCGAAAAATCCATCGACCTGATTTTTGCAGACCCACCCTACAACCTGCAATTGCAAAACGAACTGCATCGCCCGAACATGACGAAGGTGGATGCGGTGAATGATGCGTGGGATCAATTCGCGTCATTCGAGGCGTACGACGCCTTTACCCGAGAATGGCTCACCGCGTGCAAACGCGTTCTCAAGCCGACTGGCGCTATTTGGGTGATCGGCTCTTATCATAACATTTTTCGCGTGGGGACCATCATGCAGGATTTGGGGTTTTGGATACTCAACGACGTGATATGGATAAAGACCAATCCCATGCCCAACTTTCGTGGAACTCGTTTCACCAACGCCCACGAGACCTTGATATGGGCAAGCACCGGCAAGGGAGCCAGATACACCTTCAATTATCACGCCATGAAGATGCTGAACGGGGAAAAACAAATGCGCTCCGATTGGTGGCTGGCGTCATTGGCGACAGGAGCGGAGAGGGTGAGGGATGACAGGGGCGATAAAGCTCATTCGACGCAAAAGCCCGAAGCCCTGCTCTATCGCGTCATCCTCTCTTCGAGCAATCCTGGCGATGTCATTCTCGATCCATTCTTCGGGAGCGGAACAACGGGCGCGGTGGCGAAACGCCTGCATCGAAACTGGATCGGTGTCGAAAGGGAGGAAAGGTATATCCGGGCCGCCCAAAAACGCATCGACGCCATTGAACCCGCGCCCTTTGATCAGAAAACCTTCGATGTAAAAGGCAAAAAGAGAACCGCTCCGCGAGTGGCGTTTGCCACCCTTGTGGAAAATGGCTTTCTGCAGCCGGGGCAAAAGTTGTTCTTTTTACGTGATGAAACCCGTACCGCGACCATCAAGCCCGACGCCAGATTGCGCACCGAAGACGGCTTCGAGGGAAGCATCCATCAGGCGGGTCGGCACTATATGAATGGCTCGCCATGTAATGGATGGGAGCATTGGTTCGTCGAGGAAAACGGTCATTATGTCAGTCTGGATACTATTCGGGAGCGGTACCGGGCAACCCTTGAATAGGTGATCGGCCAACGCGGAAAAGTCAACCGCCCGAACGCCGTCATTGCGACGGCGAGACGCGAAACTGGTT
>JALXAF010000307.1 GCA_026992375.1 Anaerolineae bacterium | reverse complement strand
AACGCCGCAGCGAGGAGGCGGGAACAGGCAACCCCGTCTTCTTTCTGGAAGAAGCGCACCAGCAAAATCCCCGCGTGTGGCATGTCATCAATCCGGGAAGTGTGGGACAACCCCTGAACGGCGACGTGCGAGCGCAATTCGCAATCATCGAAAGTGCGCCCTCCTCACCCATCCCCGGCGGCTGGCGGGTCATGCACTATCGTATCCCTTATGATCGTCGTCCGGCGCTGGAGGGATACTACGCCAGCGGCATGTTGGCGGCGGGCGGCGTCATCTCGGAATTGTTTTACTGGGAGCTGGTGACGGCGGAGCGGGAAATCTCTAACTTTTTCCAGTGGCGGCGCGCGAACCTGCCCCAAGGGGCGTTCTCCATCCGGGAGGAGTTCGAGGCGTACAAACGGGCGACGGGACGCGAATCGTACATACGCGAACGCGATCCGTTATTGGGCGGCTTCTGATTCCTTGCTCAGGGGAGCATGGG
Organism: Anaerolineae bacterium; assembly: GCA_026992375.1. GTDB lineage: Bacteria > Chloroflexota > Anaerolineae > J102 > J102 > M2005. The sequence goes on along the minus strand of JALXAF010000307.1, from coordinate 4,695 downwards.
CGCGCCGCACCACATCTCGCTCCAGATTCTTTCGCTCCAGACGATAACGCCGCCGTTCCTCCGCTTCTTTATAACGGCGTTTCTCGTCATCCGTTTCGGGGATGAGGGGAGGGATAGGAACCCTGGCGCCGTGGACATCCAACGCCACAAAGGTGAGGTACGCCGAGGAGCAGTGTCGTCGCTCGCCCGAAAGGGGATTTTCCGCCTCGACTCGCACGCCTACTTCCATGCTGGTGCGGAATGAGCGATTCACCTGGGCTTTGAGCACCACGAATTCACCCTGATGGATAGGCGAGCGAAAATGAAGATCATCCATACTGGCCGTCACCACCACCTGGCGGGCGTGGCGTTGGGCGGCAATGCCAGCGCAGATGTCGATCCATGCCATCACCTGGCCGCCGAAGGCTGTGCCCAAGGGGTTGGTGTGTGACGGCAATACGATCTCCGTCATCTCGGAATAAGATTCGCACGCAGGTTTGGGCCGAAGGTCGACTTCGCTCATGGCTACTGTCTCCTTGAAAAATTGTAATGGAACAGCCAAATAAGGATTACAAAGATGAACGTCTCGAAAGGAAGAAGGGGGGATAAGTGTCCGCGAATTCGAGAATGCTCCGGCAAAATTTCCAATATGAGGAGGAACGATTTACAATAATTGACGAAGCCATCCTCATGTCAACATCTCAGGATAATGCGACTCGAATAAAATGTTAAGAAGAGAGGAGGACGCTAATTATATCATCTTCGCCTATCTCAGCGATATGGCGCTCACGCTGCTGGCGCTTTTTGTCGCTTATCAGGCGCGGCTACAGTGGCCTTTGGGGATTCCTCTCACCGAAAAGGACATTACAATCGATGCGGGCCTTTACGTCACGGTCGTGGTGATCTGGACGGCGGTGTTCTTTTTGATCAACGTCTATGACGCCCGCAACACGCTGCGGGCGGCGGATGAATTGAGGACGCTGTCATTGGCCATCAGTTTGGCTGCGTTCGTCTTCGCAGGGGCGCTTTACCTTTCCTATCGGGACACGCCCCGACTGATGTTCATTTACTTCATTCTGGCTGAGTTCGTCTTCTTGGTGGGATACAGATGGACGATGCGGCTGGCGTTGCGCTGGGCGGGCGCCCGGCAGCTCAGCCCCAAACGCATCCTCATCATCGGCGCAGGCAACATCGGGCGCGCTGTGGCTGAGAAGATCAGAGCGCAGGAATGGACCGGGCTGCAACTGGTGGGCTATGTCGATGACAATCCAGAAAAGATCGGAAAGTCGTTCGAACACGCAAAGGTACTGGGTAGGCTGGATGAAGCTGTCTCCATCGTAGATGAAGAGAACATCGATCACGTAGTGTTCGCGCTTCCGCTCAGGGCGCATCAGGCTTTGAGCGAGACTATTTTGCGTCTGTACGAACGCCCGGTGCGGGTTTTCATGGTCCCCGACGTGCTGGATCTGGCGTTTTTTCGGGTGACGATGGAGGACTGGGACGGCATCCCCGTGATGGGGCTGAAAGAGCCGGTTATCGATGGATTCGATCGAGTGGTCAAGCGGCTGTTCGATCTCGCTGTCGCTTCGATAAGCCTGCTGATTCTGTGGCCCGTCATGCTCATCATCGCCATCGCCATCAAGCTAGATTCTCCCGGCCCGGCCATCCTCAAGCAGGATCGCGTGGGAGAGAACGGGCGCATCTTCAAGGTGTACAAATTCCGATCGATGGTGCAAGACGCGGACAAGCGGCTGAGCGAGGTCATCCAAACCACCGAGGACGGCAAGATCATCCACAAGCGCCCGGATGATCCCCGCATCACCCGGGTGGGGAGATTCATCCGTCGCACGAGTCTGGACGAGCTGCCCCAGTTGTTCAATGTGCTGAAGGGAGACATGAGCATGGTGGGGCCCAGGCCCGAGCTGCCGTTCATCGTCGAGAGCTACGAATCATGGCAGCACAAGCGTTTCGCCGTGCCGCCGGGCATCACTGGCTGGTGGCAGATCAGCGGGCGCAGCGATAAGCCCATGCACCTGCACACAGAGGATGATCTGTACTACATCAGCCACTACTCGCCCTTGCTCGATATCCAGATATTGGCGAAAACCATCGTCGTGGTGCTAAAAGGAAAGGGCGCATACTGAACTTTGGGGCGCCACTACCCGGGGGATGCGGTGAAGGCGTTGGGAATGAATAAACTGTCATCTCGCCCGGATGCACTCTCTAAGAGTCGTCTTGCGCCAGCGCTGGAGTTTGGAGCTGTTGCGCCTTTTTGCTACCATACTGCCCCCAAACACCCCATCTGCAATCAGGAGGATGCAGCGTCAATCGGATGCTAGCGTCCTCACTGCAAACCAACATTCCCGGAGTGTGACACATAATGAAACGCACGCTATGGCTTTTCCTATCCATGACAATCATCATCCTCGCGGCGCTGTTCGCGAGAGTCAACCAAAAGACATCCTTCGCCATGTCTGCATCGAAGGCCCCTCGGGCCGACGCAAAAAAGACGAATTCGCAAGGCCATTGGGAGCGAGTATGGCGCACGGAAGGAGCCGTCTACGACTTCCACGCCTTCGACGAAAACGCCATCGTTGGCGTGGGCGCTGAAGGCATGGTCATCAGCTCTACTGACGGCGGCGTCTATTGGCATTATCAGGCTGCGGGGGACGCCGATTTGCACGCATTGGCGGCGGCGTCCAACACCCTGTGGGCCGCGGGCGACCAGGGCGTCGTCATCAAATCGCAAGATAGAGGAGCCGCCTGGGAGCCGGTGGACGCGGGGACGAGTGAAACCATCAATGACATCGCCACGGTCGGCGGCGTCAAGGTATGGATTGCGGGCGACAACGGACTGCTGGCCCGCACCAACGATGGCGGAGCCACTTGGACCACGCTGAACAGCGGCGTCACGACGAATCTCAACGCCATCGCCATGTTCCCTGACGGCGTTCACGGCATCGCTGCGGGCGATGGCGGCGTGCTGCTGGCCACTTCCGATGGCGGGGATTCCTGGACGCCTCGCACCGGCGTCATCCCCTCATCCGATAATCTTGCCGATATCTACATCTACGGCGATAAAGCCTGGGCGGCGGGCTCCTACGGGCAGGTTTATTTCAGCGCCGACATGGGAGCGACCTGGGCCAAGCTGGCGTCGCTTTGGTTCAACATCACCGACATCGAGATGGCTCCCAAGCAGGATCAGATCGGCTGGCTGGTGGGGCTGGACGGGCGCATCGCCAGCACGACCAACGGCGGCCAGTCATGGTCGGCCAACAAGGGGGATGAGGGCTATCATCTTCACGCCCTGGCGCTGAGCGACGCCGCACACATCTGGACGGGCGGCTATGTTATGACCTCAAACAACTATCCCGATTGGGGCTATGCGCCAGACACGCCCAGTTGGTTCATCTGGAAGTCGGCGGACGGCGGCGCAGGATGGTCAGCGCCCGTCTCCGGGCTGTTCCCCTGGTTCTACAACGTCACCGCAGTCACGAAGCAGGATGCGTATGTGGTCGGGCAGGATTTGCAGATTATGAAAACGCAGGACGGCGGATTTTCCTGGCGGGAAATCCACTCGGAGCTGGCGAGCAACCCAGATATCGTCCCATCCGAGGCGGATAGCCGCGGCAAGGCGCTCCATGGCATCTCATGTGCGCCCGGCGACCCGCAGGATTGCCACGCGGCGGGCCGTAACGAGCTCGTCGTCCACACCACCGATGGCGGCCAGACCTGGACGCGTGAGACCGTGCCGGGCTGGGGCAAATCGATCTACGACATCGCCATGACAACCGCGGCCTCGGGCGTTGCGGTGAGCCGCAATTACAACTACTTCACCGAAGACGGCGTCCACTGGGAGGGGGCCTTCGACAATGGCGTGGGACGAACGCACCTGGATCTGGATATGATCAACTCATGGCAGGGTGCGGTCTCGACAAAAAAGGCGCTGTTCGACTACACCGTGGACGCGGGGCGACACTGGCGCGGATATCCGCTTCCTGTTTTCGGCAGCGGCACATTCTTCTTCAATTCCGGCGTCGATGCGCTCGATATCGACAACGACGGCAAGCTGGACTATGTCTGGCTGGCGGGTTGTTCGGAAGCCTACCAGGACGGCCCGTGCAAAGAAGGGCTGGTCATCTTCAACCCCGACGCCCTGAACGATCCCGCAGGATGGCGCCCCGTGCTGCTGGATGAAGATGTCTCCCGGCTGCAGAAGATCGAAATGGTCAATGAAAAAGAAGGGTGGGTCGTTGGCTACGACGCCGAGATACGATTCACCGAAGATGGCGGCGGCGTCTGGACCAAGCAGGAAGCTCCCACCGACGCCAATCTTTACGGGCTGGATGTTTTCGACCGCAATCTGGCGTACGCGGTCGGATTGCGGGGAGACATCCTGCGTTACAGCGAGCCGGATCGCCGCCTGAACGCCAATCCGCAATGGCGCAACAAGATCGATGGCTATCTGGATGAGTGGAACGCACTGAACGCCCGCCAGATCGACAGCACAGAGATGGACTCAATCGTCGGCGAGACGCCCGATCCGCAAGATTTGAACGCCAACACGCGCGTGCGTTGGGACGACGCGGGCCTGTACTTCGGCATCGAAGTCACAGACGCCACGCTGGCCGCCAGCGGCGACGCCATCGACCAATTGGGGATCGCCCTGGACGGCCTGGATGATGGCGCTGTCGGAGATGATGATCACACCATCCG
>JALXAF010000306.1 GCA_026992375.1 Anaerolineae bacterium | reverse complement strand
AGGTTCGCGACGCCAGGCGATTACCGACCTCTCGACCAGCCGCCAACATACATTATAACCATTCCAAGATGAAACGAAACCTCCTCCGAGCGACAACGCACTCATTTTCATCGGTATCGGCGCGGGCGTGCCCGCCGTCGGACTGTTCCGTAAATAGGCTCTCTTGCGTCATTTCGAGGGAGCGCAGCGACCAAGAAATCCCCTTGCACGCGAGGAGATTCCTCCTCTCTATGGTCGTCGGATTGACGTAACAAGGAGTTTTCATCAGTATCGGTACGGACACGCCCGCCGTTGGACAGTTCCGTAAGTAGAACGCAGATGACGCAGAAAAAGTTGATCTACGCAGATAAAACCAGATAAAATCAAGATAATCTACGATAATTTGTGTGCATCATAGGTTGCTGCGTTCTATTTGGGTGCGTCCAAAATGAGTTGGAGAGTTAAAGTAATCCATTCATAGGCCTGGGGCGCTTCTCGCCCGCCGCCAGCGCCGGGGGATGAAGCCCCCCGGCTAGAAACAGCGCCCCTGCGGGGCTAGCCGGATTTATCCGGCGTTGTTTTGTAGCCTGGCGACTTCATCGCCGGGCAGACATGGCGAACGCCACGATGACCGATTTAATTCATGAGCATCCATCCCTCGGCCTATGCGTTAATTGCTCCAACCGAAATTGGACACACCCGTCCCATTTTCGTTCGTTATTGGCATGCAGTCGCTCATGGAGTCTGCGTCTGCTTCGTAATAGCGTTTCGGGGGGCGAAATGGTCCCAAGCCCACGTTGGGCGAAATTGCAATAGGAGCGATGCATAATGCGTGGGATCGTTACGCACCACGAATTATGCATCACGAGCCTGGTTCCCCGCGCGAATCGACGTGCTATCGCTACTCAAACCTGTCAGGTTGCTTCAATCGTAAATGCCCCCGTCTGTCACGATCTCCAACTGTTTCCCCGAACGCCCGATACCTATTACAATAGATGTCTCAATCTCACCAAGAAGGTTCCCATTATGACAAAACATCCCTACTTTCTTCTAATTATCCCTCTGCTGGCGATGGCCATCGCACCCTTCTCTGGCATCAGCCTTCACCCTCTTAGCCTGGCAGCGCCGGCGGATACATTGCAGCTCTACAACGACAGCGGCGTCATGGGGCAGGGCTATGGCGAGCTCAAAAGCAATCGCACCCTGGCTGTGCGGCTGGATTTCGGGCAGGTCGAACGCCCCATCCGCGTGGATAGCGTCGATATCTACATGGCTCCGCAAGAGGGCTCCAGCGCCAGTTTTCCGGTGCGCGTGCGCATGGAACGGCCCGTTGGCGTTGGCCCGGGCGGCGAGATGATCACTTCCAAAGCCATACGCCTGGCAGTCACTGAAGCTGGTTGGTACAGTATTCCCATTGGCTCCATTTACCCCTACAATGATTCTTCCCTGATCATTTCACTGAAGTCAGAGGACGCGCCCTGGTATACACCGCCGCTTATCGGTCTGGATGACGGCGTCTCAGTCCCCCGGTACTACAATTACTATGGTGAGGGCTTTAGCAATTGGGTGGAGCATTATGCTTTCTGGCCCGACCCCGAGAACATGGGAAATCTCATGATTCGGGTAAACATCACCGCAGGAGAAGATGTCTACAAGACGCCCACCGCCACGCCCACCAATACACCCACCAGCACCCCTACGCCCACCGCCACGCCCACGCCGCGCCCCACCAATACGCCCACGCCCACGCCCACTGCCACGCCTACCGCCACACCTCTGCCGCCGGGCTTTTTCATCGAGTTGGGCGCGGGCAAGGACGCGTATCTCATGCAAAATTCGCCGGATATCAACTTCGGCCGAACCACCGATTTGCTGTCCGGATTCAATCCGGGCACGGGCGAGTTACAAACATTGGTGGGAGATTTTCCCATCGCCAGCCTGCCCCCAGATATCGACATCATTCACGCCGAACTGGCGATGCACATTCACGAAGCGCCCAACGGCATGCCCGACAATCTGCGAGCCTACGCCCTGACGCAGGATTGGCGAGAAGGATCGATCACTTTTGGCAGCGGACAAAATATGTGGGGACAAGATTACGGTTCGGGCGAGCAGCAAAATCAACACCCCGGCTGGGTGGCTTTTGATGTCACCGAACTCGTACGGGCGTGGACCGATGGATCAGCGCCAGACCTGGGCATTGGCATTCGCCCCACCGACGCCAGCAACCGCACCCAATTCGTCGTTTTCGACGCCCATGAAGTTGCGTATCTTGGCCCCAGACTGAGGGTACACTACGCGATCCAGAAGCCTCCCTGTCTGTATCTCCCCATTGTAATGCAGCCGTAACTCCGGAATCCGACGATGTGGCGTTCGTCTATGGGAGATAGCCCTCCTTCCGCAGCCAGACCTCGGTGCGACGCATTCCTTCTTCGAAATCCACCGCGGGCTCCCAGCCCAAAATGCGTCGGGCCTTGGCATTGCTGAAACTGTTATGGCTATGGAAAGTTTTGACCACCTCTCGGTTAATACTGGAACGCTTGCCCGTAACCTTGCTTATTATCTCCTTGAAGATAGCGTAAGCGTAGGCCGCGGGATAAGGCGCGGAGGGAAACGAATCAACGCCCGCCATACGCCCATACGCCGCGAAGAAGTCCTTCCAAGGCACAGGCTCACCATCGGTGATGTTCAAAGCCTCGCCCACAGCGGCGTCCACCTGGGCGCACAATGTCAACGCGTCGATGAGATTATCGATGTAAACGGGCTTGAAATGGTGTTTGCCGCCATCCACCAGAATGACCTTGCCCGCCTTCACCGCCTGGATGACCCGGATGGAGAACTGAAGAGAACCCGGACCATAAACCTGGGAGGGGCGAGGAACGACTACCGGCAGACCTTGCTTCTGATACGCTGCAAAGACCAACCCCTCGGCCGCGACTTTGGAATCATGGTAGACCCGGCCCGTCATGCGCGGGGGCGTGGTCTCATCGATATCCAGTTGCTGGAGCGAACCATACACCGCGCAGGAGCTGAGGTGGATGAACCGCTCCACGCCCTCGGCGAGAGCGGCATCGATCGTGTGCTGCGTTCCGCCCACGTTCACCGCCCAAACAGCGTCCCTGTCGCCCTGCTCATCGGCCCAGGCCGCCGCGTGATACACGATCTGGGCGCCGCGCATGGCCTCGCGCACGGCCTCGGGATCGGTGATGTCGCCGGGGAGGATTTCGACGCCCAGGGCCTCCAGGGGCGCGGCCTTCTGCAGTGAGCGCACCAGGGCCCGCACCTGCACGCCCTCAGCAATTTGCAGCCTGCGGGTCAGATGCCCGCCGATAAAGCCCGTGGCTCCTGTGACCAATGCGGTTTTGCCAGATATATTCATAATCGTCGCCGTTTGTTCCTCGCTTATTCCTCATAGAAAAGATGATCGTCATCATAACACGCCAGACATTACCCGTCAATCCGCCCATCTATTTAACGTAGCGACGTCAAAAGCCATGAAGATATTCTGGCCTCCTCGAATTCCAGAGAATATCACGCGCACGCCGTTGCAAAATTATGCAATTCCGCCGTCTATCTGCGTCCCGCGGAATCAAAGACTTGGGAGGCATGGCCAGACCTCCCAAGTCTTCAGTGGGGGCCGTTATTACACCCCACCGAAATCCAATTGAATCAAAAGCTATTATCTGTGGTTCCTCATATCCGTGCATGATGAATATGATCGCGTTAAGTAGGTCTTGAAAAGTCTTTTTACAAATTCCAATCTGGATGGCCATACCACTAAGAGCACAAAGACACCAAGAACACCAAGAAATCTTTATTTCATCCTTTTCTTCGTGCCTTTGTGCCTTTGTGTTCTTTGTGGTTTTTCAATGATTTGTTAAAGAATTTTCTTTAGATAACTTAGCGGCTACTTTCACGACAGAATTCAGAAAATGAGGTAATCAGCGCAACACCAAATCGCCGAAGGCGGAAGCATCGCTATAAGTGGAGTAACTGGCCCAAACCAACTGACTGTCGCGATCGCCGCCGTTGTCATCATCGTTGACGGCGAAATCGATTCCGACAACCTGACCCGCTCCAAGATATGCGACGCCCAAAGCTGAAAGAGGAATGGCCACCTCCACGCGATACCCGAGAGCAGTGGGCTGAACAGCCCATTTGACATCGGGATTGTTAATGGTCAGCGTGCGGTCGGCTGCTGCGCCATCAAAACGCACCGTGTACTGATGATCGCCCTTGCTGGCGCTGAATGCGTCGTTATCGTTTTCGCCGTCCACGCCAATCTCGATGCCGTCATCTTTCCACAAATCAGCGCTATCGGTTTGGATGCGCTCATCCCGCACATCGATGGCGAAGTAGAGATGGGTTTCATCCCATCTCGCCTGAATGAGCGCGCTGCTATCGGCAGGGCTGCTGACAGCTTCGGGATGTCTGATCTGATTGGCCGATCCTGTATCCAGAGACATGAACGCACCATTCCAATCGTCGAAATTCCCATCGATGACGACGGAGCCAAATGTAGCTTCGAGACGTCGAGGCGCGCCGGGCGTGGAAGTGGGAATAATGACCGCCGTGGGCGTGGGCGTGAAGGTGGGGGTTGGCGTGAACGTAGGCGTTGGCGTCGGCGTAGGAGGCAGATGATAGCGAATGGTGAGACGGGGACGATGCTCTTTCCAGTAGCTTTCGCGGGAGGCAAAGCTGTAATAAACCGAGCCCTGAGATTTGCCGCTGATGATGAAACCGTAGTTGGACGAAGGATCGGCGATCCAGCGCTGAATTGCGGTCGTAACATCCCAGGAAACAGGCCCACTTTCGGGCAATTTCTGGGAGTCGATGACAGTGAGATCGCGATCCTGGTTGCCATGAGCGCCCGCGGTTTGCCATGCGCTTTCATCGTCCGACCGGTTGTGCGTCACCTCCATCTCCCTCCAGGGACGCTTCAGCAAAAACACCTCAGCCGTGAGGTAGTTAGCGTTAGAGCGTCCCCCGACCCAGAGATGCAAGGTGGCGTCATCCACGATTGCGTTATGGGGGATTCCCTCCAGATCAAATTTCAGCAACCCTTGTTTGATGCCACCGCTGCGAACGCGAAATACATCCAAAGCACCATAGTTGCTATCGGGATGCCATTGGTTGATGTATGTGTCTGCGATGACAGGCATATCTATGGCGACAACTTGATCGGGTGGCGCGGTGGGAGCG
>JALXAF010000305.1 GCA_026992375.1 Anaerolineae bacterium | reverse complement strand
TAAACCTGCTCGAACTGGAAGATGAGGGTGTAAATCGCCAGCACGATGAGGGCGACGATCCAGTTGTCAAAGGGCATCCAACTGGAGCCGCCGAAGAAGGCCACAAAAACGGCCAGCAGCGCACCCAGCGTCGGGCCCAACGAGGGGATGAACTCCATGAACCCGGCGAAGATGGCAATCAGCAACACATGCTGCAACCCCAGCGCCCACATGCTGATCCCGACCAGAGCGCCCACGGCAAAGGCTAACACCAGGGTTCCCTTGAAGAAACTGCCCCAGATCAGGCTCAATTCTCGCAGAAGTCTGGTGACGTCTCGACGATAGGGCTTAGGCAGGTGGCTGAAGAACCAGTTTTCCAGCTTGTAGCTGTCTTTGATTAGCCAGAAAGTGACGACGACGACGAAAGCCACCCAGAACAGGCTGGAGAGGACGTTGAGCAGGGATATCGCGGCCTGGGAGATGTAGGTGGAGAGGAATTGTTGCATGCCCTCGGCCGATTGCAGCAACAATTCCCGGACGTCGATATCGATGGGGCCCCATTTCAGAGCGACGCTTCCGATGTTATCGATGAACGCGTTGAAGGATTCGAAATCGAACTGGACGTTGGAAGTCAGCGAAACGAGGCTGGGCGTGATTAGCACCGGCGTGAGGATGATGAACACCAGCACCGCCAGAAACACCAGCAATACGGCTATGCCCCTGGGCAACCCGGTGTGCCGCACAAGCCAGTTGGTGGGCGGCGAGAGTAGAAATGCCAGAAGCGCCGCAATGATCAAGGGGGGGATTGCGGCACTGAAGCGCACCAGTACCCATCCGCCGATGATCATCAAGATCACCAACACGATGAGTTTGGTTGTGTTCGACCAGGAGGGTTCTTCCATATCGATTTGCTTTCGCAACTCAGCGCCAGGCTATCGCCAGAACCTGGCGTTTATCCCCGCGGGCGTTATGGCATGAGGCTGAAGTCTTGCAACGGCCAGTAGCGCATCCATGCGTGTCCCACGATGTTTTGGATGGCGACAGGCCCGAAGGATCGGGAGTCGTTGGAGTTGTTGCGATTGTCGCCCATGACGAAGATGTAGCCTTCGGGTATTTTCGTGCGTGGATAGTTGCCTCGCGGATGTCCGTTGACATAAGGTTCGTCCAACACCTGACCATTGATGTAAACGACGCCATTTTTGATCTCCAGCGTGTCGCCGGGCAGGCCTATGACGCGCTTGATCAGCAGTTCGTCGAAGCCGGGCACGCGAATGACCACGATGTCGCCGCGATCCGGTTTATGGAGACGATAGCTGAGCTTTTCGATGATCAGACGCTGACGCCCGTACAGCGTTGGCTCCATGCTGTAGCCTTCCACCCGGGTGGCCTGGGCCAGAAAGAGATGGATGAGGATGGCGATGACCAGCGCCGGTGCAATGGTCTTTATCATCTCTTTGTATGCTGCGACCGCCATCGATTCGCCTTGAATAGGACGGGGCGCGCGCGGCGTCCGGGCCGGGCGTTCCAGCTCTGGCGAATAGCGCTGGGGCTGCCGATGTGGGGGGGTGATGCTGGCGTCGGGCGGCAACGCGCGGCGTCGATGTCTCTGGATGCTCATTGGGAAAATGCTTCGAATACCTGTTTGATGGTGTGAAATTTTGTAACTGCCAAGGTCTCGCCACCACTTTTTGCCACGAAGACACGAAGAAGACAAAGGCGCGAAGCCTTTTTCTTTATTTTTCCTTCGCGTCTTCAAAAAACTTCAAGCCTTCGTGGCGCTTCTCGGCTTAAAGTCCAGTCCGTTAGCAGTTACGAAATTTTGCTTTGCAGCCCGAAAATGATACCAGTTTCTCGCCTGATCCGCCAAGTCTGGCCACCTCTCTTTCTCTGATTTTTTACGGTAAAGAAATTCGTGTACAATAGCATTGTCGGTTTCCCCCATTCCTCCAACGAGTCAACCAACATGGCACACACGCTGAAAACTGAGGTCAAAATTCTGCATCTGGCGCGCGGGCGAAGAAGCTCTCATGCGCCGAGCGCGCGAATCGTCGAGCCGACCACCGGCATCGTACCCGCCCGGGGCAAGGGCAATCTCTACATCCTCGTCGAGATCGATGGGGATGATCTTTCCCGCGCAGGCTCGCTTTATCGCCAGCTTCTGAACATCATTCAGGAGACGTATTACAACTCGGGTGGCGATGTCATCGCCGCCTTGACCGAGGCGCTGCAGGCGGCTCATCTGTTGCTCCAGCATTACAATCGGGATGCGGGAACTGATTTCACGGCGGGGGCCACCTGTCTGGCGGTGACAAGTCAGGAGATCATCTCGGCGCAGGCGGGCCCCACTATTCTGGCTGTGCGCAGCGAGAAGGGACTGCAATGGTTTTCGCCGCTCAACGATGAGGATTATATCGCACTGGGCGAGGATGGCGAGCCTCTCGCGGTGGAGATTGGACGGGTGGCCGGGAATCCGGGCGTCGTCATCGTCGCCATGCACAGCGTGTGGGCGAATTATCTGGAGGTGCCGCTGATGATGGCGGCCACCGATGTGCCCCGAGCTCGCGCTGTGGCGGATCAGATGGCGGGCATCGGCATCGACGCCACCGAGGAGTTGACGGCCCTGGTGGTGACGCTGACGGAGGCTGTGGCCCGGACAACCGACGCGGCCATTTCTTCCGAAGTCCTGCCCAAAGAGGCCGAGGTTGCTACGCCCAGCGATGCGATTCCCGCCGCACCCGGGGAATGGGCGGACGAGTGGGAGGAGGAAGTGGTTTGGGAGGACGTCTATGAGAAGCCGACGGTGGGAGCTGGAAAGAAGAAGGCTGTAGCTAAGGGGCTGGGCCTGAGCGCTCTCATCGGCTGGGGCAAACGCACGCCCAAGCCCAGGATATCGAAGAAACCAGCCCTACCAACCAGGGGGAAGGCCGCGGTCAAGAAGCCGCGACGTCTGCCCTATGTGCTGGGAATTATTCTCATCATCATCCTTGGCGTCGTTCTTGTGACGGCGGGCATGTGGCGTTATCAGGAGCAGCAGCGGGTGAGGATGTTCAGCAAATATCTGAACGCCGCGCAGGTGCAGTTGGACGCGGCGAAGAGGGCTCCCGACATTGAGCAGGCCCGCAGGCTTCTTCAGTTTTCGCAGGAGCAGTTGAATCAGGCGGAGCAGTTTTTCCCGGATCATCCTGAAATCCGCAAGTTCCGGGCCGAGATTCTGGATTATCAGGCTGAGATCAATAAGGTGATGGGATTGATGGCCGGCTTCGATCTTCCGCTGATCTCTTTCACCGATCCAGCTGCGAATCCTTCGGATGTCTTCGTCAACGGGCTCAGCGTGTATGTGCTGGACACCGGGCGCAATGTGTTCGAGCGTTATCTGTTGGATGACGCCACCAGCGATCGGCTGGCGACCAACACTGACAATCCCCGGCAACTACTGCGTTCGGGGGATGCGGTGGAGGGGCGAACGGTGGGCCAGTTGGCTGAATCTGTGTGGGCTCCCACCGAGGGCAATCGCACCGCGTCTGGCCCGCTGGTGATGGATCACAGCATCCAGTTGTTTGGCATCAATGAGGGGCTTGGGCCTGTGAATGTGGGGCTGGCGGAAAATCCCTCGCTGCAATTCGTCAATGGCATGTATTTTTACAACGGCAACATCTATCTGTTGGATTCAGTGGGCGAGCAGCTCTGGCGCTATCGTCCCAGCGGGGCTAATTACGGCAATCCGCCCGAGCCTTATTTCCCACCCGAAACGACGGTGGATTTGAAATCGGTCATCGATGTGGGCATCGATGGTTATGTGTGGCTGCTTTATCCCAACGGCAGTATGCTCAAATTCCTCTCTGGCGTGCAAGAGCCTTTCGCTCTGGAGCAGGTGGATCCGCCTCTGACTCAGGCGGTGGCGTTGTGGATGGATCGGGCCGATGCGCCTATCGGACGCATCTACATCGCAGACGCGGCCACCAATCGCGTGTTGGTTTTCGATAAAGAGGGCAAGCTGCTGGCCCAGTTGACGCCTGTCGAGCATCCCAACGCGTTGAAAGACCTGAAAGACATCTATGTGGATGATATCACCAACACCCTCTATCTGCTGACCAAAACCTCGCTTTATCAATCGCCCCTGCCCGCAGTGCCTTCGGCCGAGGCTGATTAATGATGGAAGCGGGCCTGGATCGTTTTCTGATTTATCTGCAAACCGAACGCGGCGCTTCGCCCTACACGTTGCGGAATTACGGCAACGAGATCCGCGAGTTCATCGCCTTCGCCGCGGCCCGGGGCGCGCACGAGTGGGGGGATGTGGATGTGACGCTGATCCGGGCGTGGATGGCCTCGCTGCACCGGGCCGGGTATCATGCCGCGTCCATCGCCCGGCGTCTGTATGAGCTCCGCTCATGTTTCCGCTATCTGGTGCGCGAAAATGTCGTGGATGAAAATCCCGCGGCGTTGGTGCATCCGCCCAAACAGCCTCGCACCCTGCCCGATTATCTGACCATGGCGCAGGTGGTGGAGCTGTTGAGCGCACCCGATGTTTCGACGGCGCTGGGCATGCGAGACGCGGCCATTCTGGAGACGCTGTACAGCGCGGGCCTGCGTCGCAGCGAGATCATGGGCCTGCGACTGAAGGACGTGAATTTGAAGGAGAAGCAATTGCGAGTGTGGGGCAAGGGCCGTAAGGAGCGTATCGCACTCATCGGCGAGCCCGCCCGCCTGGCGCTGGCGCGATACATCCAGCGCGGAAGGCCCCAATTGCTCGCCCGAAACGCTGGCGCAACCCCGCCCGATGCGCTTTTCCTCAACTATCGCGGGGAGCCGCTTTCATCGCCGCGGGCCATTAGCGCCATCCTGAACAAGTATGTGAAGCAGGTTGGGCTGACGCAGCGGGTGACGCCTCACACCCTGCGCCACAGCTTTGCTACGCATCTGCTGGAAGGGGGGGCGGATCTGCGCACGGTGCAGGAGCTGCTGGGTCATGCCTCGCTACAGACCACCACCATCTACACGCAGGTGACGCTGGGGCGTCTGCGCACGGTGGTGGGCGAAGCCCATCCCCGCGCCGCGGGCGAGGAAGATGCGCACTAACACCAAATTCAGGCGGCTTTGGGTCGCATCTCTCAGACCTCCGAAGTCTTTGGGCCAAAGCCGCCTACTTATCCTCGAACGGGGCCTGGAGCATGAACCTGGGGGGAGCTTCAAGCCGTGACGCGGGCATGATCTCTTC
>JALXAF010000304.1 GCA_026992375.1 Anaerolineae bacterium | reverse complement strand
TAGCCTTCAACGCACCGCTGGCTGCGCACGCGTCGGGCGTGACGATGCTTTCGTCACCCGGAAGGCCGCGCGGGGTGATTGCGCCCTTGCTGGCTGGAGATTCGGAAACGCCCATCGGCGCATTGGGAGTTTTTGCCACCGACGGAGGCCAGCCTCCCGCTTCGGATTGGGACAAGAAGGTGCTGGTGCTGCTGGCCCGGCACGCAGCTCTGGCCGCGCTCAACGCCCGACGTCAGGCCCTGTTGCGGAGGCTTTCTCCTCGCGAGCGCGAGGTGTTTGATCTGATGGTGGCGGGATTGAGCAACAAAGCCATCGCCCAGACCCTGGTGATCTCCCCCAACACGGTCAAGCGCCACCTGCGCGCCATCTTCGATAAACTGGAAGTCAACAGCCGGGCCGCGGCTGTGGCGAAGATATTCTCCTCATTCAACTGATGCTGCCAGCGACAGGAGCCCGCCATGAAGACCGTTCTGCTCATGCGCCACGCCAAATCGGACTGGGGCGCGCAGTACGCCACCGATTTCGAGCGTCCGCTCAACGCCCGCGGCCAGCGGGATGCGCCCGTCATGGCCGCGTTCCTGGCCTCGCACAAATTGCTGCCCCAGATCATCGTCAGCTCGCCCGCACAAAGGGCTAAACGCACTGCCGAATTCGTGGCTCGGGAGCGCGACTTCATGGGCGAGCTGCGCTTCGACCGGCGCATCTATCTGGCCTCGGCGTCCATGCTCATCGACGTCATTCGAGAACTGCCCGACTCAGTAGAAAAAGCCATGCTGGTGGGACACAACCCGGGCATGGAAGATCTGCTGATGCTGCTGTGCGGCGGCAATGTGCGAATGCCCACCGCGGCCATCGCGGGCCTGCGCCTCTACGCCGACGTCTGGCAAGACGCGAGCAGGGGCGACGCGTATCTGCAATGGCTGATCAAACCGAAGCTGTTGCGATAACCCGACGTCCGGAAACAGTTGTCGGCGTCAACTCGATAAAATGCACAAATGCGGCTGCTAATCGGAAAATAAATTTGCGAGAAGTTCGTCGCAGGCTCTAAAATTCGGGGCATGAATGCATCCGAGCGCCGTTTGTTGCGCATTCTCGCCCTCTACGCTCTGCTTTTGTTGGGCCTTCACGCGGCTGCGGCGTTGTTGCCCGCGTCCTGGGCCGCGTTCTGGTATCCGCAAAAACTCATCGGCCCCCAGGGTAGGCTCGATCCCGCCGAATGGCTGTGGAGCGCGTATCCCTACACCTATCTGGCCCGCTGGCTGCAAATCACGCTGGCCGGATTGACGGGCGCGGCCACCCTGTGGCTGGGCTTCGGATGCACGCGCGGGCTAGCGACGCTGCGGTTCCCCGCCCGAACTCGGTGGCAGGCCCTCATCGCCCTGCTGAGCCTGCCCCTCTTCTGGCTGGGGCGCACGGTGCACACCCGCTGGGGCGACGCCTATATCCTGGTCAAGGGCATCGCGCATCCCGAGGTGCGTCTCACCTACAACTGGCAGGCTCCGCTGGACACCTACGTCCACGCCCAGCTCTTTCATCTGGGTGAGAGGCTGTGGGGCTGGACCGACGCCCTGCCCGCGTATTGGATCATCTCCAGCCTGGCCGGGGCGCTGGCCGTGTGGACGCTGCTGCGGCTGGCGCAGGAGATGGGCCGGAATGATGTCGAGCGCTGGCTGCTGTTCGGGATTCCAGCTACGCTGGGGGCCATGCAGCTTTTCTTTGGCTATCCCGAGAATTACACCATCATCAGTCTGCTGATTTTGGTTTTCTTCTGGCTGGCCTGGCGTTTTGTGCAAGGCCGGGGCTCGCTGTGGGGACCGGGCATCGTGCTGGCCCTGGCTCATGGCTTTCATCCCTCCACGCTGGTGCTGCAGCCCGCGCTGTGGCTGCTAGCTCTGTGGGTCTGGCGTCGCCGCGAGGCAAATCCGTGGCTGCTGTTGACGCAGCTCCTCTTGCCGCCGCTGTTTGTGGTTGCGGGCGTGCTGGCGCTGATGACTGCGGGCGGGCACGGGCTGGCCGCCTTCCTCGGGCCCGAAGCGCCCGGCGGCGGCGATCATCGCTGGTGGACGCCCCTGGCGGCCGCGACGGGCGAATGGGAGTATTACACCATGTTCTCCCGCGGCCATTTCATGGATATCTTCAACGAGCAACTCCTGACCCAGCCGTTCACTCTTGGCACGCTGGCGCTGCTGGCCGTGTTCTCTTTCCGCAAGCTGCCTCGGGATATCTACTCCGGCTTTTTGCTGCTGGCTGCGGGGGCCTATCTCTTCCTGATCCTCACCTGGAACCCCGATTACGGCGGTCAGCGAGACTGGGACTTGTTCGCCACCGCGGCCTGGGCCATGACGCTGCTCATGGCTTACTGGCTCACCCGCACACTCTCTCCGCCCGCGTTGCTGCGCTCGGGCCTGATCATCATTATCAATCAGGCGTTGTTCACTGCGGCCTGGGTGTATTCCAACACGCTGCCCTGGGAATGGCCCGCGTGATCATCCCCAACTTCACCGCTGACGAGTTAGTCCATGTCCTACGTCTTCGAGCTCACTTTCGATCCCGCCACCGAGGCGATCGTTCGCACCATCTGGCGGCGAATTGCCAGCGCGGGCCTGCCCTCATCGCTGAACGCGGATGGATATCGGCCCCATGTCTCCCTGGCCGTGTACGACGTCGCACAGCTCGATGAGGATGTTTGTTATCAACGGGCGACGGCGTTTGCCCGTGAAACAGCGCCCATTCCCATTCATCTCTCGCATCTGGGCGTGTTCGTCAACTGGGAGAATGTGGTTTTTCTGGGGGTGACGCCCACGCAGACGCTGCTGGCCCGACATCAACAGGTGCTGGATCTGTGCAGCGGGCAGCGGTGGCATCTGCGCGAGTACTACGCGCCAGGTCTGTGGACGCCTCACGTCACCCTCGCATTCGATCTGACGCGACGACAGACGTTGGATATCCTTTCGATGAGCTGGGAGATGCCCATCCCCGCCTCGGGCGTGTTGCGGGCGCTGCATCTGGTGGAGGTGACGCCCGACTATGCCCGCGATGTCTTCACCTGCGAATTCGCCGGGTGATTTCGCTCAGTCGGGGATGGTGAAATCCTGGCCCGGCTCCAGAAAGTGGATGAAGGTCTCGGGCGCCATTTGTCTGGCGTAGTAGGTGAATTTGGGTCCGGGCGTGTGCAGATAGCTCAGCATCTCCCAGATGGGTCCGATGGGGCGGAAAGCGGCCCAGTGGATGGGGATGACGTGCTTCGGGCGCAAAAGCGCCAAGGCTTCGGCCGCTGATTTCGGGTCGAGATGCCCGGCTCCCAGCGTTGGCCCCCAGCCCCAGATGGGGATCAGCGCTAGATCGATGGTTTTCTCGGTCAGCTCGCTCATTTGCGGAAAAACATCGGTGTCTCCCGGAAAATAAATGAGCTTTTCGCCTTCCAGCAGATAGCCCTGGGCCAGGGAGATGACGGGCAGGGAGCCGCCATGTTCGGCGTAGGTGACATGGATTGTGACGCCATCGACGTCGTACTTGTCGCCCGGGCTCAGCTCGATGATCGGGCGACAGAGCACCCGTCCCAGCCAGCGGCCTGATCCCCGCGGAACGATTAGCGGCACATCCCGCGGCAGCCGTTTGAGCGATGGAATATGAAGATGATCGAGGTGCAGGTGCGAGAGCAGGATGATGTCTGGTTTGGGTTGCTGCGAAAGCCACGCTCGCCCGGAGAAATTGCGTCGTCTGAGATGCAGCACGCGATCGCTCAACACCGGGTCGGTGAGGATGTTCACTTCTCCAAAGCGGAACATCATGGTTGCGTGGCCGAGATAATTGATGGAAACAGTCATGATCGCGCCTGAAAAAATTATTGCACGAAACGCCCGACATTGCAATATCGGTGGCGATCTTTGAGGAGTGCATGGCGGTTTGGCGTGTCACCTGGCGTCATTCCACTGAGGCGAGGCCCCGTCTTCCTCGTTTTCGGCGTTTTTACAATTTCTTTACATGTTTTTAACAGTTTGCGATGATTATACCGTTATGATGAGGGTCGTGATATGCGTCATTTTGGATTGCCGCCCCTTCGGTTTGCTTTGCGAGAAATCGCTTCTGCGCTACAATGGTTTTGTCTTTGCACCCAAACTGGCCACGGCGAGAAACGCCCGCCAAAACAATGCTTGCCTTTTCTGCTAACCCCGTCATGCGTAAAACGTCAAACGTCAAGTGGTAGTCAGCAGAGCAGTGTCTTGCACTGAGGCATGGCATTGTTACAGCAAGATGACGTTTGACGCTTGACGTTTCACGTTTGGTTTTCACGCCCGGTTTCGTCCCGCTAACATGTCCAAAATCCTGATCGTCGATGATGAGCCAGCCATCGTGGAATTGGCTCAACTTTATCTGCAAAAGAATGACTTCGAGACGGCCACCGCGTCCGACGGCATCGAGGCGTTGGTGCAGGTGAAGCAGTCCCGCCCCGATCTGGTCATCCTGGATTTGATGCTGCCGGGCCTTGACGGTTGGGAGGTGTGCAAACGGCTGCGCGCGGAGGACGACATCCCCATCATCATGCTCACGGCCCGCAGCGATGATGTGGACAAGATCGTGGGGCTGGAGCTGGGCGCGGATGATTACGTCACCAAGCCATTCAACCCTCGCGAGCTGGTGGCCCGGGTCAAGGCCATCCTGCGACGCAGGCGGGGAAGCGCTTCTGCTTCAGTGAATGGCGATCGCATTTACCTGGGCGATGTAATCGTCGACGCTGCTCGCAGGACGGTGACCCTGCGCGGCGAACCCGTCGACTTGCGGGGCAAAGCCTTCGAGCTCCTCCTGACGCTGGCCCGCCATCCCGAGATTGTGCTGACTCGCGAGCAGTTGTTGGATCAGGTGTGGGATTACGATTACGTTGGGGGCACCCGCACTGTGGATGTGCACGTCTCGAGCCTGCGCCAAAAGCTGGCGGGGAGCCGCGTGAAGATCGAGACGGTGTGGGGCGTTGGCTACAAGCTGGTCGTCGAGGAGTGATGGCTAAATCGCTGCGCTTTCGCCTTTTTCTCTCCTATGCTGCGGTCACGCTCATCATCTTGCTGGCCGCGGGCCTCACGCTGGGGGTGATCTGGCGGGGAACCCAGGAGCGGTTTGTTCGCGCCCGTTTGAGCGAATCCCTGCCGCTGACCACCCGCCTGGTGCGCGTTCTACTGCGTCAGGGGGTCCCGCCCGAGGAGATCG
>JALXAF010000303.1 GCA_026992375.1 Anaerolineae bacterium | reverse complement strand
TATGCTCATCATCATTATCCTTTGGGGCACTGTCTACCTGATTATGCTTTCGAGAGGAGTGAGTTTCTATGGCTAACAAACACGAATCCATGCACATCGATCCGTATGAAAAGACCTGGATTATCGTCAGCATCTTGATGTTGATCATCTTCTTTGGAGCTGTCACCGTTGCTGGTCTTTCCTTTGGCGTTCGCGTGCCCGATCCAGTGCAACGGGTGGATCCCAACGATCTGGCGGCCAGCGGCACCTTTGCCGAACCGGGCCTGAAAGAAGTGGCGCCCAAGCGCTACGAGGCCTATATCGTCGCCCAGACCTGGTCGTTCAATCCGCGCGAAATTCAGGTTCCCGCCGGCTCCATCGTCAAGTTTTATGTGACTTCCAAGGATGTTCAGCACGGCTTCAAGTTGCAGAACACCAATGTGAATATGCAAATCGTGCCCGGGCAGGTTTCCAGCCTGGCAGTCAAATTCGACAAGCCGGGCGAGTATGACTTTATCTGCACCGAGTATTGCGGCGTCGGTCACGCCGCCATGTATGGCAAGGTCATTGTCGTCCCCTAAAGTCGTTTTCGATTTGCATACGCCCACATCTGAATTGTTCTGAGGAGAAATTATGACTGCAAACGTTTATCAACTCACAGCCAAAGAAAAACGTTTCATTGGCTGGCATTTTATCGTTGCGGTTGCCGCGCTTTCCATCGGCAGCCTGTTCGGTCCCTTCCAGGCCATGGAGCACGCCGGTTGGGACTTCTATGAAAAGTTCCTGAATCCGATCTTTCATTCCTACTACGAAGGTCTGACCCTGCATGGCGTCCTGAACGCGTTGATCTGGACGACGTTCTTCATCACCGGGTTTATGACATTCCTTATAATCTACGGCCTCAAGCGCCCGTTGCGCTACCCCAAGCTGAATGCGCTGGGTTTCTGGATGATGGTGGTGGGGCTGGTCATCGCTTCGATTCCCATTCTGCTGAATGAAGCCTCGGTGCTCTATACCTTCTACCCCCCCATGAAAGCGCACTGGGCTTTCTATGTGGGCGTCACCCTGGTAGTGGTGGGTAGTTG
This sequence comes from Anaerolineae bacterium, assembly GCA_026992375.1. Classification (GTDB taxonomy): domain Bacteria; phylum Chloroflexota; class Anaerolineae; order J102; family J102; genus M2005. The sequence continues at coordinate 15,990 of JALXAF010000303.1, read as the reverse complement.
GATCGAGGGCTATGGCTTTTATCTCACTTACTACAAGTGGCGCAAGGAAAACCCTAAAACCCGCACCCCCATAATCGCTTTCATGGCGCTTATCACCATGGTGATGTGGCAGATCGCCACTCTGGGAGCGGCTGCCGAGCTTCTGGTGGATCTGATTCCCTGGTCGCTGGGCCTGCGTCAAGGGTTGGACCCGCAGCTCGATCGCACTTACTTCTGGTGGACAGGGCATCCGCTGGTGTACTTCTGGCTGCTGCCTGCTTACATCTCCTGGTACACTTTTTTGCCCCGACAGGCGGGCGGCAAGCTCTTCAGCGACTCACTGGCCCGTTTCTCATTCTGGCTCTTCCTCTTGCTGTCGGTGCCCGTGGGCTTCCATCATCAATATGTCGATCCGGGCGTGCCCGAAGGGTGGAAGATGGTGCACTCGCTGCTCACCTACTCGGTCTTCTTCCCTTCTATGATCACCGCCTTCACCGTGGTGGCCTCGCTCGAGAACGCAGGTCGGGCCCGGGGCGGCAAGGGCTTGCTGGGGTGGATCGCCAAACTGCCCTGGAATGATCCCAGCGTGCTGGCCCAATTGCTGGCGGGTATTCTCTACTTCTTCGGCGGCATTGGCGGGTTGATCAATGCTTCCTACAACATCAACCTGGTGGTCCACAACACCTCCTGGGTGCCCGGACACTTCCATCTCACCGTCTCCACCGCGGTCACCCTCACCTTCATGGGTATTCTTTATTGGATGGTTCCTTATCTCACCGGCAAAGAGCTGTGGTGCAAGAAATGCGCAGTGATCCAGGTGTGGCTGTGGTTCATAGGCATGACCATCTTCTCTAATGCCATGCACGTGGTAGGCCTGTTGGGCGCGCCCCGACGCACCCCCTTGGGCCAGGCTCCCTATATCCCCGAAGAATGGGCGGGCCACCTGCTGCGCGTGGGCATCGGCGGCATCATTCTGCTCATCTCGGTGTATATGTTCATCACCATCATGGTCGGTTCACTGGTCACCAAGAAGAAGCTGTCGGAAGAACTCGAGCCGCCCGTGGCCGATTCCCTGCTGGATCCCCAGACCACGCCCCGCTGGCTGGATCACTGGGCTCCCTGGCTCATCGGCGCCACCATCCTGCTCATCATCGCTTACGGCCCGCAGCTCATTTATCAGATAGGCACTGCTCAGTTCACCTCCCCCGGCTTCCGGGTCTGGTAACGCCCTGGCATCTATCACTCATCCACGCCCCGGCATCGCAGTTTTGCGGAGCCGGGGCTGATTCCGTTATACGAGGGTATCGGCTATGTCTCAATCCGATTTCGACGAGGAAAAGGAGTCTGCATCGCCAAACAATCCGGAGACAGAATCATCGCCTCGTTTTTCAGGTCGATGGTCGGGATTTCATCGCTCTGTCGATTGGCCCGAACGAGAGGGGAATTGGGTTCGGGGCTTATTGAATATCCTTGAACGCCTTTCTTTGGCGTTGGAAAAACCTGTCGATCGCATCGCCCGAACGCCGCATCTGAATCCGCTGTATCACACCGGCACCATTACCGTGTTTCTTCTCATCTTCATCAGCATCACCGGCGTGTATCTGCTGATGTTCTATCAGTTCGGATTCAACGTCTCCTATCTGGCCGTTTCCAACGTGCAAAAGAGCCTGGTGGGGCACATCATCCGCGGCGCACATCGCTACGCGTCAGACTTGGCCATCATCATGGCGCTGCTGCATGCCTGGCGCATGTTCTTCATGGATCGTTTCCGCGGCCCGCGGTGGTTGGCCTGGGTGACGGGCGTGGCGATGGCTGTGGCAATCTGGTTTACGGGCATGACTGGCTATTGGATGGTGGCGGATGTGCGAGCGCAAACCATCAATCAGGTGTTCGTGGATTTGATTGGGCGGCTGCCCAATGGCGACGCCATCATCCTCAACCATCTCACGCCTATCAGCGATACATCCGGCTGGGTGTTGTTTGTCACCCTGTTTTTTATTCATATCGGCCTGCCGCTGTTGCTGATCCTGTTCATCTGGCTGCATATCAAACGTCTGCAACGGGGGAAGATTCTGCCGCCGCGGTATTGGATATGGCTGTCGTTGGGGTTTTCAGCCCTGGCGGCCATTTTGATCCCGGTGGGGATGCTGCCCAAGCACAATATCGTGCAACTGCCGGGCAAGATGAACATCGATTTGTGGTATCTGGCGGGCTTGCCCGCGGCGTTGCACTGGAATCCCACGCTTTTCTGGGCATTGAATTTCGTCATTCTCGCTACCGCTACAGCCATCCCCTGGCTTTTGGGCAATCTGGTGCGTCCCAAATTGGAGCCCATCAAGGTGCATAACGACGCCTGCATTGGCTGCACCCTATGCGCCAAGGATTGTCCTTACAACGCTCTGACCATGGTGGAGCGCACCGACGGCAAGCCTCACAAATATGTAGCCGTGGTTGATCCCAAGATGTGCGTCTCCTGCGGCGTCTGCATTGGCAGTTGCCCCACCAATGCCCTTTCGCTGGGTGATCAGCCCGTAGAGGCGGTGTGGATGGACACCGTGGCCCGGGCGTCGCAGCAGAGCGAAAAGCCGGTCAAAGTGGTCTTCGCCTGCGAACGGCATGTCTTCCAGGGCGCCAAAGACGTCATGTTCGATAAAGAACATCCTGGCTCGCTGGATGCGGAGGGTCAGCACGTGGAGATTGCGCCTCTGACTTGCGCTGCCATGGCGCATCCGAATCTGGTGACCCGGGCGCTGGAGGCGGGGGCTTCCGAGGTGCAGGTGATTGGCTGTCCGCCCGAAGACTGCGCCAACCGCGAGGGCAACGTGTGGGAGGAGCTGCGCCTGGAACGAGAGCGTCAGCCCAAACTCAAGCGCCAGTTCGCAGGCGCGCCTATCAGCATGGATTGGGTTCCCCCCAATGATTTCATGCGGGCGCTCAACGCGACCGGACACCAAACCGACGCCACATCCTATCGATTTAGTCTGAAAAACCTCTCGTTTGGAGCCATGATTCCCGCATTCGTTATGCTGGCGGTGTTCATGGCCATCACGGTGGCGCTGAGTCTGGCGCCTTACACGGCCTTTGGCGATGATCAGGCTGCCATTGAAATCCAGATGAAGCACCGCAGCGGGGTGCCCATCTGGACGGGAGAGCGCAAGGAGGTCAGCCCCGAAGAGCTGAAGCTGGCTACGGCGGTGAATCCCCACCTGGTTGTTCAGGTTGATGGCGAGACTCAGATCGATGAGGTTTATGTGCAAAAAGGCGCTGAGCCCACGGCTTACGCTTATGAGATGCTCTACACAACGCCGGGTGAGCACCATATCCGGGTAACTTTGGCTGATCAGAGCGATCAGGCCATGCCAGAGGTTATATTCGATAACGACGTCTCGCTGCAACCGCGACAGATCTTGCCCATAGCCATCAAAGACGCCCGCATCACCGGCGGCGATCCCAAACGTGGTCGCGATATCTTCTTTGCGCACAGCATCGGCGCCAGCGCTGGTTGCCGCGTGTGCCATTCCATCAAGCCGGGAGAGCGAAAAGTGGGGCCGTCGTTGGCGGGCATCGCCACTCGGGCCGCCACCCGCGTGCCGGGCATGTCGGCGGAAGAGTACATCCGCCAGTCCATCGAAGATCCGGGCGCTTATATCGTCGACGGCTTCCCCAACGCCATGCTTCCCGACATGGCCGAGAAACTCAGCGATCAGCAGATGGATGATTTGATTGCATTTCTGATGACATTGCGATGACGGCCTTTGTAATGCGATTTACGAACTCCGACGCCCTTCGAATTGAAGCGGCCAATGGGGTGGTCTATAATGAGGCCATAATGATCGCCTCGGCTTTCTAACTTTTCTTTCATCTCCCTACTTTTGGAGGTAACTCTGATGAAAAAAGCGATTCTTGTTGTTTTAATCCTTTCACTGCTGGTCGTCGTGGCGGCGGCGTGCGGAGGCGGTGGCGACAAATCCGCTTCTGGCGGCGACGCTGATGTGGCGGCTGGCAAGGCCCTGTTCGAAAAGACTGTGCTGGAAGGCAATGCGGGCTGCGTCACCTGCCACGCGCGTGAGCCCGGAAAGACCATCGTTGGCCCATCCCTGGCAGGAATCGCCAGCAAAGGCGAAGACTTCATCCGCGAATCCATCATCAATCCCGATGCCGATGTGACCGAAGGCTTCCCCGCCGGCACCATGCCGCCAGATTACGGTCAAAAGCTCTCCGATGAGCAGATCAACCAGTTGGTCAAATACTTGATGACCCTGAAGTAGCGGTTCGAATTTGCAAAGAGAAAACCCCTGGCATGACGCCGGGGGCTTTTTTTTGTGGAATCGCGGGACCTTCTTTGCGTTCGGCCATGACGGCCAGATCGTTGACGTCTTCGACAGTTGGTCCCCCTAACTCTCCACCTCCAACCACGCCCGGCCCCAATCATCCTCCCGCCACATGCCTGTGACCACGGTGGGTTGCCACAAGGGCGGTAGGGGCGAGCCTTCATCCGCGGGGATGGCGATGACGTAATCCCGCTCATCGCCAAAATAAAAACCCTCGCCGCCCGTCCAGCCGGGCAGACGCGCGCCCGCGGTTTGCAGTCGACGCCCCGGCTGCGTCCGCATCTGCGTCAGCGAGACCAGGCCCGCGGGCAGGGTAGGGCGGGCCAGAGCCAGGGGATGCGCGCTCATGGGCAGGCCCAGAATGCGACGCTCCCAGGTCAGCCGCTGCGCCGGCGACTCAGGCTCGACATCGCCGGACAAAAAATCGAACGCCAGTTGTAGCGCGCCCCGCTTCGCGCCTGGCAATTGCGCCAGCAGAGCATTGCGACTGGCTGCCAGACCATCCAGCGCACCGCATTTGATCAGATTCTCCAGCTCCCGGCGCTGGAGCTGCACTCGCGCCAGCAGATCACTTAGCGAAGCGTAAGGGCGTCCAGCTTCGATAGCGGCGATGGCCGACGCCCGCAGATCCCGCACCGCGCCCAGGCCCATCCACAACACAGGCCGCCCCTCCTCGAAAGCCAGGGTGAAACGACGACCGCTATGGTTGATGTGCGGCTGCCGCACGGGCAGATCCAACCGCCGCGCCTCGGCCATGTAGATGGCGGGATGATGAAAACCGCCCCGCTCTCCCAGCCGCGCCGCCATGTAGGCCGCGGGCCAGTGCGCCTTGATGTAAGCCGAGCGGTAACTCACATCCGCATACGCGGTGGCGTGCCCCTGATTGAAGCCATACCCGGAAAAAGCCCGCACCTGCTCCCACAAAACCTCGGCCTGCCGCCGACTAAAGCCAGGCCCATCGGGCCGCGGGCGCTGACAGCCGGCGATGAACGCCTCCTGCAAGGCTGCCATCTCCTGTGGCTTGAACTTGCTCATCCCCCGCCGCAGATGATTGGCGTCCTCCCAGCTGAGGCCCGCGATCTCCGTGGCCACCCGCAAAATCTGCTCCTGATAAATCAGCACGCCTTTGGTATGACCTAAAATCGGCTCCAGGGCTGGATGCAGATAACGCACCGGCTCTTCGCCCCGATAGCGACGCACAAAGGTTGCTGCCATGCCGCCCATAGCCGGGCCCGGCTTGAACAAAGCATTGGCGATGGCTAGATCCGCCACCCGACGAGCCCGCAGCTTGCGCAACGTGCGCTGAGCGCCGCTAGATTCGCACTGAAACACCCCCACCGTCTCGCCCCGGCTCAGCATCTCGCCAGTCAGCGGATCATCAGGCGGGATGCGCTCCAGCCGGAAATCGGGATCGAAATGCCTGCGCACCAACTGCGCGGCCGCATCCAGCACCGAAAGCGCCCGCACCCCCAGCATATCGATCTTGCTCAGGCCCAGACGCTCTGCGTCCCGATGATCATACTGCAAGATCAGCAGCCCCTTGGCCGCCCACTGCACCGGCGCGTAATCGGCCAGGGGGCCGGGCGTAATCACCGTGCCGCCCGGATGCACGCTGAGATGATGGGGTTGTCCCACGATGTCCGCGGCCAGACGCAGCGCCCGCACCCCCGCCGCATCGCCGAGAGCATCCGCCACCTCCGTCAGACTTTTGCGTTTGCGCCTGTCACCAGGATGCCTGCTGTGAGGCACATGCTTCATCAACGCGTTCACCACCTCCTCATCCAACCCCAGCGCCTTGGCCGTCTCGCGCACAGCCGAGCGAGGCCGCATGAGACTGATCGTACAGACCAGCGCCACCCGGTCTTCGCCATAGCGGCGACGAACATAAGCCAACACCTCGTCCCGCCGCCGACTGCCAAAATCCAGATCGATGTCGGGCGGATCGCGCCGCGCCGGATTCAGAAAACGCTCGAACAGCAAATCGTGGCGGATGGGATCCACCGTGGTGATGCCGATGACATAAGCCACGAGAGAATTGGCCACGCTCCCCCGGGTGCTCACCGGAATCTGCTGCTCGCGGGCGTAACGCACCACATCCGCCACCACCAGAAACAACGGCGCGAAGCCATGCCGGGCGATGGCCTCTAACTCATGGTTCAGCCTTTGATGGATTGCAGCATCCGCGTCGCTCCCATAGCGTCGCTGCACCCCCTCCCTGGCCGCTCGCTCCAGCAGCGCATCCGCACCTGCGCCTGAGCCGGATATACGATCCGGCTCCTCAGCTCCCCAGCCGGATGCGTCATCCGGCGCAAAAACAGGCCAGATGGGCTTGCCATCGGGCAGCGCGGGCCCGCAGCGGGCCGCGATGGCGTCGCTTTCGGCCAGAGCCTGGGGCCAACGCGCGTAGCGCGTCGCCAGCTCATCCGGCCCCAGCCAGTGCAGTGCGATGCGCTCATCCCCATCATCGGGCAGCGCCCTAGCTGGAACCTCTTCCAGGCGACAATTGTGATCAATGGCCGCCAGCAGCCGCAGCCGTGGACGATGTTCGGGCTGCATGATGTAAACAGGATGCGCCACCGTCGCTGGAACGCCAAACCGTCCTCCCAGATTAAGCAAAGCATCCAGCAACGCATCATCCTCGGAACGATGCCATTCCAGAGCCAGATAGCTGTTCTCATCGAAAATGCCCGCCAGTCGGGCCAGCCGCCGGGCCGCGCGGCCTTCATCACCTAAACGTAGCCAGCGTTCCAGCCAACTGCGCCGCCCGCCAAACAAACCGATGACGCCATCCTTGCACGCCGAGAGATCATCCAGTGAAATCCCCCGTCGCAAACGTTGCGCTCTGTCGGGATAACCTTGCAGGCGGGAGCTCAGACGTGACAGGCTGCGATACCCCGTCCGGTTCATCGCCAGCAGCGTGATCGCGCCCGGACTCAGCGCGTCGGCGCTGGGAAAGTCGGCCGGTGGGGTCAGCGTCAGGGTCATCCCCACGATGGGCTGCACCCCCGCGGCCTCGCAGGCCCGGGCGAATCGCACCGCGCCATAAAGCGCGTTGGCGTCGGTCAGCGCCAGATGCGTCAGGCCATCGGCCGCGGCCCGCCGGGTCAGGTCCGCCACAGCAGGCGTCGCCCCCAGCAACGTAAAATGCGAATGAACATGCAGCGGAATTGGGCTCATTTAGAGGTGTTTGGGGCGGCTTTATTGGCCTCCACCCATTTTTCGGCCAAAGATCGCATTGCCATACCTGTTATCGACGCTGTCCAGAAAAGACCCGACAGCGTTTTGAAATCGAGAAGGAATGTTACGGTTTTCTGCAGCCAGAGACAATGTAAGCTGCACAGCCACAGCAACGCCAATCCCACAACCATGGGTGCCAGAAGCGCGCTGAGGCCCGCTGTAATGCGCCAGCCGCGAGGGATGTCATCCGCCAGCCATTGCGACGAAAACCACATCAATAACCCGGGCAGCGCAAAGGCCAATACGAAGCACGACACAAAGCCGTAAAAGACCAGCGGCTGTCCCACCGGAACTTTTTGGGTGACAGGGTTGGCTTCCAGAAAGTCCATCAGCAAAAACAGGCCGGTCTGGATCATCCATAGCCCCGCCCAGACTATGCCCAGGCCCGCAGACATGGCAATGATCTGCCAGGGTGAAAAACGTTTGAGTACAAGATGCAGGAATGTGGATCGCATCGTTTCATTCCTTTTTCCCTTGGCGTCTTAGCGTAAGATATTTTCGGGTGTGTCCAAAATGAGTTGGAAAGTTAAGATGATCCTTTCATGGGGGGGAGCGCTTCTTGCCCACCTCCAGCGCCGGGGGACTTCATCCCATGGTTAGAAACAACGCCCCTGCGAGGCTAGCCGGATTTATCCGGTGCTATTCTGTAGCCCGGCGACTTCATCGCCCGGCGGACTCTCCGTCCTCCTTTTTGCGTCCGCCCCAGATGCGGATGATGACATAAGCGATGAGCGCAAAGAGGAAGAAAACCAGCAGCATCCGCACCAGAGCCTGCATGCTCTCGATGATAGTGCGATAAACCTCCAGCACCCAGCGCTCAGGCGTTAGCGTCAGTTGATAGCCGGGCTCTACAATGCCGTCGGGCATTCTGGCTTCGGGCGGAGGCAGATAGCGTTCGAGCTCATAAATGCGCACGCCGCCAGAAACGCCTACCACGTAGATGGCGAACTTCATGTACCGCGTCCAGGCCCCCGCCATCTCCGGCCCCACGATGCGCCCAAGAATGATGGTGATGGGCCTGTCGAAGGCGCGGGCCACCAGCCAGGAAACAAACGCCGCCACCAGCAGAGTGACGATAAGCAGTGCGAAAAACATAATCGTACCTCCTTGAAAACGATCATCGCTGATTGACTTATTTCTATTTTAGCACATTTGGTTTGTTTTGTGGATAGTTGCGTCGGAGGCAATCATTTCACGGGACGTCTTCACCCACTTGCAAAGAGAATGCCATCATGTCTATAATTGACACAGGCCGAGGTTATCCTCACTAATTTCGCAGGGAAATTGTTTGCCATGAACGAAGAACGTCCTTCCCGCACCATGCACATCCTGACCGATCTCTGGGGCAAATCAGAGATCGTCATCTACATCTTAATCGGATTGACGCTGCTCATTGCAGCGCTGGGAGGGTTGGGGCAACTTTGGGTGTCCTACATCATCCCCTGGGGGCAGGGGCGCATTCCATTGGACATCTTGCAGGTGCTGGATAGCCTGCTCCTCATCTCCATGCTGGCCGAGATCATGCAAATGGTGAAGATATCGGTGATGCAGCGACGACTCTCTAGCGAACCCTTCCTCATCGTGGGATTGATCTCCGTCGTGCGGCGGGTGTTGATTATCACCGCGGAAGGTTCGCGGTTGGCTTCGGGCGATCTCAAAGTCAAGGAACGGGCCTTTGAGTTGATGATGATCGAGCTGGCTATTCTGGCGCTGCTGCTCATCGTGTTGGTGTATGGCATCAAAAGCCTGCGTCAGCAGCGATTGGATGAGGCCCGACGCCTGCGGGAAGAACGTCGCGAACATCCGGAAGACACGCCCGATTTGGGCCAGGTGCTGGGGAATTTGGAGTGACGCCTCCACTATCCGCGTCTCTGCGTACTCGAATGACGCCTGGAGCGCTGGCTGGACGATTTCTTTGATCGCCCTTTGCGTCTTCGCGGCTTTTGATGGGAAAGACGTGAGTTGCATGCAAATTCATTGTAACATTTGCCGGGGCTGGCTGTTATTGGGATGTGAGGGCTGAAAAAGGCCCGCTCGAAACATTGAAAATCACCATCCCACAAGGAGACTCAACTCATGTCTATTTTCACTGCAAAAACCCTCTCTATCCTCGCCTTTTCCGCGGCCCTGTTCGCCGCCCCTGTCGTCGGCAACGCCGAGTTGCCCGAAAGCGTCAGTCAACTCCTCGGCGGCCAGCAAACCGCCATCGAAATGCCCCAAACGCCAGATGTCGGGACGCCCAGCGGCGATTTCCAGATGGCCGAAGTCCCCGCCGTTCCTGAAACCGGCGACTTTGCTGGACTGCCCAATGCACCGCAAGCGCCACAGCAGGCTGAGATGCCCGCGGACGCCGCCATGCCGGTGACGCCCGAAATGCCCGAAACGCCCGCCGAACCCGGCGTTCCCCAAATCCCCCAGCAGCCGGGCATGGATCAGCAACCTGCAGCGCCCGTCATGCCTGAGATGCCGGCCGCCCCGGTGGCTCCTGAAAACCCTGCAGCGCCCGTCATGCCTGAGATGCCGGCCGCCCCGGTGGCTCCTGAAAACCCTGCAGCGCCCGTCATGCCTGAGATGCCGGCCGCCCCGGTGGCTCCTGAAAACCCTGCAGCACCCGTCATGCCTGAGATGCCGGCCGCCCCGGTGGCTCCTGAAAACCCTGCAGCGCCCATCGCACCTGAGACGCCGGCCGCCCCGGTAGCGCCCGAAAATCCCGTCACTCCGGCCACGCCGGCCGCCCCCGCTGTTCCGTCCGTTCCTTCTGCGCCTCAGACGCCCGCCAATCCCGCTCCGCAGCCGCCGAGCGCTCCCAGTGCGCCGAGCGTCCCCAGCATGCCCGGAATGCCTGGAATGCCTGGAATGCCTGGTCACTAAAACGGTTTTTAGCGTAACAAATCGGGATGAGATGGCATCTGACAACTATCGCCATCTCATTCCCATTCCTTTTCATCACTCATGCCAGATACCGTAGCAGTCGACGAACGAACCTGGATACGCCAGGCGCAGCAAGGGGACGCTTGGGCCTTTGCGCGGCTTTATGACGAACATGTAGACGCCATCTATCGCTATATCGCGATTCGCGTCCCCTCACAACAACACGCCGAAGACTTGACAGAAGAAGTCTTTTGGCGGGCCTGGAAAGCCATCGAGCGTTATCGTCCGGTGCGGCCCTTTCGCCATTGGTTGTATCGCATCGCCCACAATCTGGTCATCGATGACGCCAGGCGAGACGCTCGACATCGCTCTTACGAAGTGCTGACCGAAACCGGACAGGTTTTTCTGGACGATGGGCCGTCGCCCGACGAAGATATCCTGCGTCAGGAAAACATCCAGCAATTGCGTCAGGCTCTGGCCACCCTTTCGGATGAAGAACAAACGCTGCTAACCATGCGCTTTTTCGAAAACGCCACGTATGAAGAGATCGCTCCGATCTTGCAGAAAAAACCGGGCGCACTGCGCGTCCTCCAGCATCGAGCGCTGAAGAAACTCGCCATCAAACTCGCCCCCATGAGAGAAGCAGCCGCATGAACGAAAACGATATCCTGGAATCCTGTCTCGAAGCTCTGAAACAGGGCGCCTCCCTGGCGAGTTGCATGGAAAACCATCCCAGGCTCAGCAACGAAAGCCTCCAGATTTTGCGGGCCGCCGTTCGACTTCGCACTGCCGGAGAACATCTGACGCCAACGCCCGATTTCAAACATCGGGCCCGCGGCAACCTCATGCGGCGTATCGCCGCCGAGCAAAGAAGGGGCATGGTCGCGGCGCCCGCATCAGACCATAGTCTGCGCCAGCGCTGGCAGGCATTTTGGGCCAGCCTCTCATCGCCCAAAATGCAATGGCAACCATTGACCGCGATTATCGCACTGGTTCTCTTCCTTGTCCTGGGCGCGGGCGTCGTCACCGCCGCCCAAAAGGCCGAACCTGGCGATCTGCTCTACCCCATTCGGCGTCTGACCGCTCAGGCGGGCGCAGTGCTGAGGCGGGATGAAGAGACGCCGTCCATCCAAAAGACGCCCGCCGTCACCTCCACGCCTACCCTGCAACACGGCCAGCCTGCCGCCACCATTTCGGCTACGTCCCAAACGCCCGCGGGCAGCGTCCCATCTCCCATCCCCACCCTCGAACAACCGACGCGCACTATCGTTCCGAATACGCCCGTTCCTCCCACCGCCTTGCCGACGGCTACGCTTCCGGCCACGCCAACCCTGACCCCCACCATGCCGCCGCTTCCCTCTCCCACGTCCATGCCCGGCTCGCCATCGCCCACGTTACCACCGACGATGGTTCCAACCCTGGTCCCCACCATGTCGCCAACATCGGTTCCGACGATTGCGCCGACCAGACTTCCCCCCACGGCCACGATTGCGCCACCCACGGCGACTGCGCTTCCGCCGACCGCCACGATTGCACCGCCCACAGCGACTGCGCTTCCACCGACCGCCACGGCTGCACCGCCCACAGCGACTGCGCTTCCACCGACCGCCACGGCTGCACCGCCCACGGCTACGCCGCGCCCCACCATGGCGCCGCCCACAGCGACCCCTGTTCCCACTCTGGCTCCCACGCAACCGGCGCCAACGCCGCCATCGTGGCCGTAACCGTCCGAAACGCGCCGCCAAAACGCCCGCAGGATAGCCCGCGGGCGTTTTTGATTCGGGTGTGTCCGATTTCGGTTGGAAGTTGGCAGGCTGGACGACGCAGGTCGCCCTTCAGCTTGCCGGGCTCCTGCCAAAATTTGATGCCCCCATTGCATTTGCAGGGAAAAACCAATCCTGTCTATAATTCCTGCAAGCAGAATCTCGTCCATCAGGAAGCCGTTTGCCATGAACGAAGAACCTCCATCCCGCACCATGCAGTTGGCGTTAAAAGCCTGTGGCATCTCTAGCATCGACGGTGGGCATGGATAGCGACGTCATCATCGTCGGCGGCGGCCCGGCCGGCCTTTCCACCGCTTTGCATCTCGTGCAAAAGAATCCGCAATGGGCCGAGCGCGTGCTCGTGCTGGAAAAGGCCGTTTATCCCCGCCCAAAACTGTGCGGAGGCGGCGTCACCCGTCCCGGGCTCGATATCCTGACCGGGTTGGGCCTTTCTCTCACGCTGCCGAGCGTGCGGGTGAAGGAGGTGTTCTTTCGTTATCGCGACCTGGTTTATAAACTGGAAGGCAATCCCGCATTCGTGGTTGTGGCGCGACAGGCCTTCGACGCCTGGTTGGCGGGTGAGGCGCGGAAGCGAGGAATCGTCATCTGCGAAGGCGTGAAGGCGCTCGATGTCCGGGCGGATGAGTCGGGCGTGACTGTCTTCACAACGGACGGACGACTTCGAGCGCGCGCCCTGGTCGTCGCGGACGGCTCCAACAGCGTCGTGCGGCGCAAGCTGAAATGGGGAGCGGGCCGCAAAGCGCTGCTGCTGGAAGTCATCACCCCGGCAAGCGAAAACGAGGATTATCTCACCCGCGGCGCAGCAACATTCGATTGGAAGGTGTTGGATTTCGGCGTAGAGGGCTATTATTGGGATTTTCCCACGCCATCCAAGAATGAAGCGCAGCAGATCAATCGCGGCGTGTTCCATAGTCGGGTGTACGCACACCGTCCACGGCCCGAGCTACGCCAGGCATTGGCGCAGATGTTGGCGATTCGGGGCCTGAACCTGGACGATTATCCGCTGAAAGGACATCCCATCCACTGGTTTTCCCCGGGCGACGCGCTTGCTCGCCCCCGCGTTTTGCTGGCGGGTGACGCGGCCGGCGCTGATCCGCTGTTGGGCGAAGGCATCAGCTTCGCCTTGGGCTATGGTCTGGTCGCGGCGGACGCCTTGAGCGCTGCATTTGCCTCGGGCGATTACAGTTTTATAGATTACGAGGATCGGGTGCATCGCCACTGGCTGCTCAGACAGTTACGCGCACGGCGTTGGGGGGCGTCTATCGCTTTTGGCGTCATGCGCTCCGGCTGGATGACGCGTGGATTGTGGCGAATCGCGCCCTGGCTCTTCCGCATCATGGCGCGCGTGCGTCCCGACTACTTCCCCCTGGATGATCGTCGGATGCTCTCAGCATCTTGATGGTGAACTTGTTTCTCCTGGAGATAGAGGCTTTCCTCGATGAATAAATTACTCTTGTTGAAGTGGCTCCTTGATGACGTCGCACGAAACGCTGTTTCATATTACAGAAAGCCCAAACAAAGTCTTGAATCCTCCCTGTTCGAGTTGAACGGACGACGCCAGATTTCACTGCCTAAGCGTCTGCCCAAGGATGAGCAAGCTTTGCTGGCCGCCCTGCAGAATTCTTTTCGGGATGACGTTGCTCTGATTTCACTGGTTCTGCACGATCGCTTTCCGGATCGGTATATTTTTTATCGTCACTCGCAACTTGAATCAGAGATATTTGATGGATTTGTCTTTTTCTCTGAGATAGAACCACTTTTCAACTTTTCCTTTCATTCTGTGGGTAAGCGAGGTTTGAAACGATATCTGATTTTGAACGAAGCCTTATTGCAGTTCGCTGACAAACATTGGCCGCAGAAAAGAGAAAAACGTGATGCTTATCTGGCCTACTTCCTCTATCGAGGACTGGCGAGATTATTTCGTCAGAAAAATGATTATCAGCGATATTGGGTTGTCGTTTCGAAAGAACATGAACGATTGAATCGAGCGCGAGTTGCCTGGTCAGGTCGCAAAGAAATGAAGCGGGGCGATTTGGTATTCGCCTATCGCACAGCGCCACATAGCGCGTTGACCGATCTCTTTCGCATCGAGGATGATCCCATCTTCGATCCTTGGGGCGGATGGCATGGATTCTGGGTGAAAATGAAGAAAATAGCACCTCTCCCTCCCATCACCTTGAGGGAGATGAAAGCAGATTCCACGCTGGCCCGATGGAGCCTGGTGCGACGTCAATTTCAAGGCAGCGTCGAAGTCATGCCCCACACCATTTACAATCGCCTGTTGCAAGAGATCCCCGAATCGATCCGCAAAAGACATCAACTACATCCCGAAGTCATTGCCCAAGCGCCCCAATCGGGCGAGTTTGCATCAGAAAAAGATTTCGAAGACCGGGTTGTCGAACCACTGTTGCGACAGTGGGGTTTCTCTTTCAATCGACAATACCTTTGTGATTTTCAAATCGGCAGTCAGGTTATTCGCGGTCGTGTGGATTTTCTGGTCGAAGACCAGCACGGCCCCATTACTTTGTTCGAGAATAAGTTTCGCATCCTTGGCGATGGCGATCTGCGAAAGGCGACAGATCAGGCGAAATCTTACGCTCTGCAATTGGGAACACCCTCATTCGTTGTCGCTTCGCCCGAAGGATTTTGGTTGTATCAGCTCCGAGCCCATCGGGAGAGGCTGATAATGCAGATGTCCCTACCTCGCCCGGGTGATGGCATCGCTGAAGCTGAAGCCTTTCGCCGTCAACTCCTGTCTCTCAGAGCCAGCACCCGGCGCAGCTCCCATAACTGAACACTGACTACTGACCATGACTATCCTCGGCGTTGATATCGGCGGCACTTTCACCGACCTGGTGTCCATTGCAGATGGCGACATCCGCATCTACAAACTCCTCTCTACCAAAGCGGACCCCTCCATCGCCTTTCTGGACGGCATGGAGGCTCTGGCGGTCTCGCCCGACGCGACAGTCGCCCATGGCACCACCGTAGCCACCAACGCGGTACTGGAACACAAAGGCGCGCGCACCGGGCTCATTACCACCCAGGGCTTCCGCGACGTGCTCTTCATCGGCCGCCAGACCCGGCCCCAGCTCTATCGCCTCAGCTTCCCCCCGCGCTGGACGCCCGTGGCCCGGGAGGACGCGTACGAAGTCCCCGAGCGCATCGAACCGGATGGCTCGGTGCTCATCCCCCTGGATGACGACGCGGCCGCCCGAGCTTTGGACGCGCTCAAGGCCCACGGCGCCGAGGCCGTGGCCGTGAGCCTCATCTTCAGCTTTGCCAATCCTGCGCACGAAGAACGCATCCGCGAGATGGCCCGGGAGCGGGGGCTGTTCGTCTCCCTCTCCTCCCGCATCCTGCCCGAATACCGGGAATTCGAACGCACCAGCACCACGGTCATCAACGCTTACGTCTCCCCCATCATGGCCCGCTACCTGGCCAACCTGGAACAGGGCCTGCACGAACGAGGCAACCGCACCCTGTGGATCATGCAATCCTCGGGCGGCATCATCAGCGCCCGCACCGCACGGGAGGAAGCGGTGCGCACCGTGCTCTCCGGCCCGGCCGCGGGGGTGACCGGCGCGTTCCACGTGGCCCGCATGGCTGGCTACGACCACATCATCACCTTCGACATGGGCGGCACCTCCACCGACGTCTCCCTGGCCGATGGCGCTATCCGCCGCACCACCGAGGGCAGCATCGAAGACTGGCCCGTGCGTGTGCCCATGATCGACATCCACACCGTGGGCGCGGGGGGTGGGTCCATTGCCTGGGCCGATGCTGGA
>JALXAF010000302.1 GCA_026992375.1 Anaerolineae bacterium | reverse complement strand
CCCCCGATGAAAAAACGCAGGATGAAGATCCGCTGGCGGGCATCGAGGTGGGCGTTCCCATGTTCTATCTCGATAGAAACGGCCGCCTGCAAGTCTCCGCGCCCATTCGCAACTTCCGCACCCGCAACATCACCCGGCTGACGGCTTCGGTCAAACTCTACGATGCGGACGGCAAGTTTTTGGCTGCTGAATCATGGCGCATGTTGCAGCAGGTCTTGGGACAGGGGGGAACAACCTATCTCTATCTGGCCCTGCCCCCGCAGACCACAGACCTGAAGAAGGTGGCGGCCATCAAAATCCAGCTCATCGACGCCGAAGACGCCGATCGCAAACCTTATCCCGCCTGGCGCTATCAAACCGGGCAGGCGACTGTCAACGATAAAGGCGACGTGGTCATCCAGGCCGTTATGAGCAACGCGGGCAACAAAGTGCAGAAATACATCTTCGTGGCTGCGTTGCTTTACGACGAGCATGGCAATCTCATCTTCGCCCGAACAGAGCGAATGCGATTGCGCTACGCCACGCCGCCAGGCCAGGAGGCGGATGTGAAGATCGTCATTCCGGGCCCCTTCGAAAAGCTGGCCACCTTCGACGTCATTGGCGAACGCCCCTTGCTAGATTGACGCATCGCCCGCGCCGCCTCCGGGCGGCCTGTGCCCTCACCGACGCCCCTGATTGACTGACAAATCTCGTTGCGCCGCCTCATTCGCCGAATGAATTCGGTTCCACGGGCGTTCCGCCGCCCGTCCCCCTGCGGGGACGGCGTTTTCATCGTCAAAACGGGACCCGCAAACGTCGGCGCAGGCCGACGAGCGGCCCATCTAATCAGGCTTCCTTATCTCCTCCCCCGCCCGTCTCGGAGCGGGGGAGGAACAAAAGGTGGGGGCCGCCCCTGGCCCTGATTTTAATCGGTAGGTTTCGACGTCAAGCTGACTTTTGTCAGTCAACCAACCGACGCCCTCAATCGAAGCGGAAGGGGTTGAAATCGGTGTCCCGATCGAAGTAGTCTTCATGCTCCTTGCGCTTCAACCAATCGACGATGAGATAGGTGAAGGGCGTGAACAGCACCTCGATGGAGACTTTGAACACGTAGTTGGCCACGATGAGACTGAGCGCGATGGCCCAGGGGAAGACGCCCAGCAGCGTGGCGATGAGCACGAACAGCAGCGTGTCCACGCCCTCGCCCACCAGGGTGGAGCCAATGGTGCGAGTCCACAACCAACGTCCTCGGGTCAGCACCTTCATCTTGGCCAGGATGAAGGAATTGCTGAACTCGCCCGCCCAATACGCGGCCAGACTGGCGATGATGATGGCTCCAGTGCTCACGCCGCCCAGGATCGCATCGTAGGCCGCCTGCCCGAACAGCGCGGGATCGTCGGGCTGGGGGATGCCGGGCGTGGCCTGCGACATGTTCTCATAAACGAACGCGCCCCACAGAGGATCGCCGGGCAAGCGCCCAAGCGCCCAAAAGGTGACGGCCATCAACGTCGCGGCGGCAAACCCGGTCCAAATCACTTTGCGGCTGCGGGCGTAGCCATACACCTCGGTGAGCACATCGCCGAAAATATAGGCCAGCGGAAACAGGATGGTGCCGCCATCGAAGGCGAGGCGCAAGCCAAAAACGCTGACGCCCAGATCGATCAGCTTGGCGGAGCTGGCGATGTTGCTGAGCAGCAACACCGTCACAAATAGCGCCATGACGAAATCGAAATAGCGATAGCTGCAACGGGATTGGCTGGGACGGGAGGAAATAGTAGCGGTTGTCATGGGATGGATGGCGTATGGTTGCGTATGATGGTTGGCGGGCGCGCAAAACCCTGGCGAGGCGCTCCACACTTTTCGATTAGACAAACGCGCCCATTATAGCCAGCCGGTCGCCTTCGCGACAATTTTTCGCACGGCCAGAACGAACCGCGCCCACAGGCCCGCAGGCGGCATGGGGCTGGGCGGCGCGGGCGGATCGGGCGGATCGTTGGCCAGCAGAAGCTGAGCCGCTGTTATTCGCCCATCGGCTGCAATATCCACCCGCGCATAGGTGAGATGACGCTGATTCATGTATTTTTCGGGATGGGCGATGAGATCGCGCCAGACAGCGTCGGGCGATTTCGAGAAATTCGCCTTCCACACCCACGCGCCGGTGTTCAGATACACCGCGCCCCCCGGCAGCAGCTTCTCGATCCGTTCGTGAATGTGTCCGAAGGCTACGACCCGCGCGGCCTGTTCCCAAGCCACCCGCTCCGCGGCCGCCTCCAGCGCCCGCCAGAACTGCTCCGCGATATCCTGAGCGCGTTCCTCGGGTAGCGCTGGCCCGATGCCGCCCGTGGCTATCGCCTGTGCGACCTCGGGCGGTGCGGAGCCCTCCGCCTCCAGCGCCCGGGCAACCTGCTCCGAGAACTCGGCTGCAAAGTCAGGGTCCCCAGCCAGACGCTGCGCCAACGCCTGCTCATCCGTGGATTCGATCTCCGCCAGCAGCCGCTGGCTCTCGCTCTCCTCCTCGGCCCCGGTGGCGATGATGTCGCCAAACAGATCGGGCGCGGCCTGCAGAAAGGCTTTGACAACCCGGATAGCGAACGCGGGGTCATACGCCAGGGCGTAAAAGACCAGCGACGTCATGGGATGCACCCCGTCGATCCAGGGGCGCTCCCACTCGATGTCGTTGTAAAAATCTGTGACGACATAAGAGCCGGGCGGGCGCTGGATGAGAGTCGGCTCCTCGGGATCAAAGGGATGATCGGGGTCGGTGAAGCGATTGATCTGCTCGGTGTAAGCATTGCCGTGCTCCACATAAACGCCATCTTCGAAGAAACTGCGCTCGCCAATGCGCACCAGGTCTCGTTTGCGCCCCGTCGCGCCCAAAAGCGTCAGCAAGCGATCTTGCACCCCGGGATAGGCCAATTCTGGATCGTGATTGCCAAAGAGGATGACCAGGGAGCGCCGCGGCGGGCCCGGGAACAGAAAATCGGCCAGGGCCTGAAATATCAGCGGATGCCCGGCGTGAACGATCTCCAGCCGTTTCAGAGCTGCTTCCTCCGAGCGATTCCTGTAAGCATCGGCCTCGTAAATCCGAGAGGGATCAAACGTCTCGGCCTCGGGAACCTGAAGGAACTCGATCCAGTCGCCATTGATGACAAGGATCATCTCTGCGCCCGTGCGCTCCGATTCATCCCGCAAGCGATGCACCCAATCGAAGAAAATCTCGTCCGAGATGAAATCTTCCAGCTTGTTGCCCTGCTGAGCGCCGCCCGCGCCGATATGCGTGTCGCTGATGATAATGATGGCTTTGGCTGACATGACAGCTTCCTTTTGCGAAAACAGGGGAATCACGCAAAAGCGCAGAGATTCGGGGGAAAGCGCCGCCGCGGAGAGACGACGCCCTGATTTGTTTCAGGCGAAGCCTGATTGTGGCATAATATCAAAAGATGATTATGTCTCCAAGTATATCCAAAAGCAACCCGACGCGCCAGCGTTGCCCATGGAATAGACATTATTTGAAACAACCCACTGTCAGGTAAACTCCCCGCTGCCGCTCAATCGCACTCGAATCAATGATTAATGACTCGACTTTGGCAGCTTAACAACTGAATAAGCAGAGGGGGGATTTGGGGTGTTTTCGGCCCTCATCCTATGTATTTCTGGGCGGCTTGAGGCAATAGCCACCCTACCTCACCCAGTAAACCAAGGAGAGGTTTTCACATGCCGATAGGGGACAGGAGCTAGGCTTGGCAGATGGCGTGAATCAATGGCGCCATCAACGCTTCCAGGGTGTATCCCTGGGCCAAGCCTATACTAATGAAAAGGGCGAGAGACCATAAAGCGTACGCTTGCGTTGTGCGTCGCCAGGCCGCAGGGTGACCCTCAAGTTCGACCTTGAGTTGGCGTTGAAGCTCTGTGCGAAGGTCTGGGTCCTGTTGGGCGGTACGCAGCATGCTATAGACCACGGCAACCAGGGCGATATGTCGTTCGATAGCGCTGAAGTTCCGTAGTTGATACTGGTCCAACCCTTCAGCCTTTCCTTCTTGGTGATAGACTTCAACGGGCCAGCGATGGCGGCGGATGCGGGTGATCCCTCGCGCTTGCCAACGTAGGCGGTTGCTGATCAGGATGGTGGGTGTATCGGTGAGATCAGCCTGGCGAAAGTTAATCACCAGGCGTTTCTTTCCATAGGAGTGGATACGGTGCGTTTTGCAATAGCTGAAGTACTGCTCCTGCTCCCCTTTGAAAGAAATGGTGATCGGTCTAAAAAGAGGCGGCTTGCCTTGCTTGAGCGCTTCCCGATGTTCTTGCTGGAGTCTCTTTACAAAAGTCCCCAACGTCACTTTGCCTTCTCGGAGAATGATCTTGTCATCCTCGGTGAGCGTGCCCACGTAAGGAAGATGCAAGGTCTCATCGATAAACCGGCAGAATGACGGCTGCGTATACCAGCTATCAAACGTCACCGGGAGCTTCATTTGCGGATGGCGGGTCACCCACGCCTGTAACATAGCTTGCGCCATGTCCAGCTTGGTGGCGTACAACGTCTGAATCTGGGGATATTTGGCCCGACGTCGCTTCCATACGCCTATGAGATAACTGCGCCACTTGGCCGGGGCGCTTTCTTTCAGCGCCTCTTTACTCTTTTTGATAGGCACGCCCGCAGCTCGCATTCCTGCTTCCAATTTGGCTACATCCACCGGTTTCCATAACGCGAAGCGGACCGGGTAATCGGTCCAATCATCGCTATAATGCAACGTCACCAGATTATGCGCCCATACATAACTGTGGCTGACATGATCGTAGAGCTTGGCTATATGCTCGATGTGGCGCCCTGTATGCGTGAGTAAAGTGTCGTCGACGCTCAGAACGCCTTTTTCTTTCATTTGGCTGCCCGGTTGACTCGCCAACATCGCCAGGCGGGCCTCATTCAATGCCTCTAGCGAAAACGGACTCCGATTCAACAACCGATTCAGTGAACTCTGACTCCGCGCCTCGACCACCATCAACCGGTTGATGGCTTCAACCGTCTTGTTTTCCAATACCATCAGCCCACTGACATAGCGCTTAAATTCAATGTAGGCTTGAGGGGAAAACACCTCTTCGAACCACGGAGCATAACGCTCCACGATTTCAGGAAATTCAACAAGGGGTAACATGATGCTTGTACCTCCATCTTTCTCAGCATCGGTCTGTTCCCCTTCAGTATACACCTCTCTCTGCTTATTCTGCTGTTAATGTGCTACTTCTGACGCATATCACTGCCAAAGTCGAG
>JALXAF010000301.1 GCA_026992375.1 Anaerolineae bacterium | reverse complement strand
CATCAGGAGAACATCAGTTATTTTGGCGATTATCTGCCCGAGACGGGCAAGACCGACGAGGCGCAACTGGTTTACAACTTCACCCTCGCGCCCCTCACCCTCCACGCTTTCCTTTCGGGGGATGCGAGGAAACTATCGCGATGGGCCGCCACCCTGGAAGCCCCACCCGGCGCCACGTTCTTCAATTTCATTGCTTCGCACGACGGCATTGGCGTGCGCCCGGCCGAGGGCGTTCTCTCGCCCGAAGAAATGCAGGCCCTGGTGGATCGCACGCTGGCCCACGGCGGTCAGGTGAGCTACAAGGCCAATCCCGACGGCTCTCGCAGCGTTTACGAGTTGAACGCCACCCTATACGACCTCCTCAACGATCCAGCCCATCCTAATCTGGAGGAAGATGTCGCGCGTTTTCTGGCCTCCCAGAGCATTCTGTTGAGCCTGGCGGGCGTGCCAGGCGTCTATGTGCACAGCCTGTTCGGTTCCCGCAACTGTCACGCCTGTTACGAGCAAACGGGCCGGAAACGTTCCCTCAATCGGGAGAAATTCGACCTGGACGCTGTAGAGACGCGGTTGGCTGACCCGCACAGCCATCAGGCCCGGGTCTTTGCGGGCTACCGGAAGATGCTGAAGGTTCGGCGTCAGTTGCCAGCGTTCCATCCCTTTGCCGGTCAGACCATCCTGGAAGGAAACCCGGCCATCTTCGCGGTTTTGCGCACCGCCCCCGATGAATCTCAGCGCGTCCTCTGTTTGACCAACGTCAGCAGCCAACCGCAATCGTTTAGGCTGCCTTCGGGTGGGTGGAAGAACGTTTTTTCGGGAGAAGTCGTTGGTGCAGACGTCATTTCACTGGCGGGGTTTGGTTGGGCGTGGTTGCAGAATACTCGTCATCCTACAAAAAACCTCTATCTGACGACAGGGTAGTTGCTTACAATCGCGACCTGCTTTATAATCATTACAATGTAAATCCCCCGGGACTCAGACGTCTCGGGAAACTCATTTTTCCCACTCTTTTTCCTAATTTTGGAGGTTAGGAACATGCTTCGACGACGAATTTTCTGGACCGCACTGGGGCTTCTGCTCTTTGGCGTCCTGGCGGCTGCCTGTGCGCCTCCGGGCGGCTCTCAGAAGAAGGAGGCCAGCGGCGAGCTCAATCTTCTTTGCACGCCACAAGTGGAATGGTGCGAGGGGATGAAGGCGGAGTTCGAGAAGAAGTACCCCAACATCACCGTGAACTTTGTGCGCATGTCCAGCGGCGAAAGTCTGACCCGGCTGCGCAATGAGAAAGACAATCCCCAATTCGACATCTGGTGGGGCGGGCCTGTGGATGGCCAGATAGCAGCCAAGCAAGAGGGATTGCTGGAACAATACAAGACGCCCGCTCAGGACAAGATCATCAACAAGAAGCTGATGCTGGACCCCGATGGCTATTGGGTCGGCGTGTACGTGGGCTCGTTGGGCTTCGCCACCAACAAGGATTGGTCTGAGAAGAATGGCGGCTGGGTGCCCAAATCATGGGATGATCTGCTAGACCCGCGGCTGAAGGGCGAACTGATGGTGGCCCACCCTTCCAGCTCCGGCACCTCCTACACCGCTCTCTGCACCATTTTGCAGATCAAAGGCGAGGATGAGGGCTGGAAATTCCTGAAGGAATACGCCGGTCAGGTCAACCAGTTCACCAAGAGCGGCTCTGCGCCGGCCCGCTTCGTGGGCCAGGGCGAGGCCGCCGTGGGCGTGGTCTTCTCCCACGACATCGTCAAACAGATCGAGGATGGCATGCCCTTGATTCTCTCCTTCCCCGAGGAAGGCACCGGCTATGAGATCGGCGGCATGGGCATCATCAAGGGCGCAAAGAATCTCGAGAACGCCAAGCTGTGGTACGACTGGGCGCTTCAGCCCGAGACGCAGGAGCTGGGCCCCAAGTATGGTGCGTATCAGGCCCCGACGGTGGAAGGCGCCAAGCCCTCCAAGCCCGAGCTGCTGAAGGTCAAACTCATCGACTATGACTTCGAGTGGTGCGGTCAGCACAAGAAAGAATTTGTGGATCGCTTCACCAACGAAATCGCAGGCGCCGAAAATCTGAAGAAGTAATCTCTCTCCCCGGTGCGACGCACTTGAAAAACAGGCTTAAGCCCGTTTGGAAGTGCGTCGCACCCTCTTTTCAGAACGCCTATGAACTCAGGACGTGGTTCCACATTCGTGCGTCGGTTGCGCGAATATCAGCAGATCGCCCGGGATCCGATCATGATGACCGGATTGCTGGCCAGCAGTGCGTTTGTTTTCTTCTTTGTGGTGTGGCCCTTGCTGCGAGTGGCCTGGGAAGGGTTCTTCGATTATCAGACCGGGGCTTTTTCGCTGGAATACTTTGGTCGTTATTTCGACCCTTATTTCGCCCGACACAGTTGGACGACCCTGCGGGACACGATGGTGATGGGCCTGGCCACGGCCACCGGCGGCACTCTGCTGGGATTCATCGTGGCCTTCACCTTTGTGCGCTGCGACTTTCCCTTCAAGCGCGTCTCCCATGCGTTGTCCCTGGTTCCCACCATTTCGCCGCCCTTCGCCATCGCCATTGCCGTGATCTTGCTGTTCGGGCGTTCGGGCCTGGTGACCCACGATTGGCTGGGCATCGACTTCACCTACGGGATGAACGACATCTACGGGTTGGATGGACTGGTCTTCGTGCAGGTCATCACCTTCTTCCCCGTGGCCTACCTCATCATTCGGGCCATGCTGGAGCGGCTGGACCCGGCCATGGAGGAGGCGGCCCAGAGCCTGGGCGCCAGCAAACTGCATATTCTGCGCACCGTTACCCTGCCCCTGCTGCTGCCCGGCTTCGCCGGCGCCTTTCTACTCCTGTTCGTCGAATCATTGGCCGACCTGGGCAATCCGCTATTGCTGACGGGTCAGCGCAACGTGCTTTCCACCGAGATCTATCTGGCGGTGAACGGCGAATACAATCAACAGAAGGCAGCGGCCCTCTCCCTGGTGCTCCTCGTCCCCACCCTCACGGTGTTTCTTTTGCAGCGCTATTGGGTCAACAAACGTTCCTATGTCTCTATCACCGGCAAGCCCACGGGCGGACAACTCAGCATCAAGGAATGGTACATCCGCTGGCCCTTCGTGATCGTCACTTCGCTGACCCTGCTGCTGGTGATCGCGCTTTATCTTTCCATCGCCGTGGGGTCGTTCACCAAACTCTGGGGGATCGATTATTCGCTGACCCTGAACAACTACGCCATCGCCTTCCACCGGGGCGTCGAGGCCATTCTCGACACCACATTCCTTTCGGCGGTGGCAACGCCCATCGCAGGGGTGTTGGGCATGGTCATCGCCTTTCTCGTGGTGCGCAAGCGTTTTTCGGGCAAAGAGACGTTGGATTTCGTCTCCAATCTGGGCGCGGCCGTGCCCGGCACCATCCTGGGCATCGGCTTCATCATCGCATTCATCGATGCGCCCTGGCCCGCGGTGCTGCTGGTCTTCCTGGCGTTCCTGCTCTACCTGCTCAACGCCATCGAGGCCAGCCGCATCCACAAGGTAGCGGTTTCCCTCATCGGACTGGCGGCGGGGCTGGGATTGGCCTGGACCTTTGCAGCCTGGGGAACCTGGTATTTGGCCATCATCGCATTGGCATTGGCGTTGGCATTGACCATCGTCGCAGTTGCAGGGAGCCAACGCAAGCATCGCCGCACGATTTTCTGGATCATGCTGGTTCCCGTCGTGGGGCTGCTGCTCTTCATCCTCGGGCCTTACCCCACCCAGTGGGTGGCGGAATGGGGCCGGACGTTGGGCGGCAATTGGGCCAAGATCGTGACCAGCATGTCGGAATGGATCGACGTTTTCACTCAGGTTCCGTTGCCCGCCCACGGCTTCCTGCTGCTGGCCATCGGCGGCTATGTGATGAGCCGCATGAAAGCGGGCCGGTGGCGGCTGATTTTCACGGCGGTGCTGTTGAGCGTGGCCACGATGTTGATCTTCACCGGCAAGCCCCTGGCCCTGGTTGGCACCTCCTACATCATCATCGCCGCCTACTCGGTGCGCAGCTTGCCCGCATCGTTGCGAGCGGGCGTGGCCTCGTTGCAACAGATCGACCCGGCCATCGAGGAGGCGTCCACCTCATTGGGTGCAGACGCCCAGGTCACCTTCCGCCGGATTACGCTGCCTCTCATCGCCCCGGCCTTCCTCGCGGGCCTCATCTTCGCCTTCGCCCGCCACATGACCTCCCTCAGCGCCATCATCTTCCTCACCACGCCCAAATGGAAGATCCTGACGGTGCTCATCCTCAGCGAGGTGGAGCAAGGCGGCCTCAACATCGCCACCGCCTACTCCATGATCGTCATCTTCATCGTGTTGGCGGCCATCGGCCTGTTCTACTTCCTCATGGGCCGGGCCTACAAGACCGATCAGGTGGATTTCACCATCGGCGGCGGTTGAGTGAAGCAGACGCCATGAGCGGCTGCACGCCGATACCGATGAAAATGACTCACGGCCAAGGCGGCGCGGGGAGCCAATCCCGTAATGCGTGATTCGTGATGCGTGACGACCTCACGCATTACGCATTACGCATCACGCCCGTTGCAGACTCACTCGCCGTTGGCTTTGCCAACCTTCAGCAACCAGCGATCATCCTATTTCCGAAACAGTAGAGTGACCATCCCTCATTCATCAACCATCGATAGCCATGCCTTATCTTTCTCTGCAAAACCTGGTCAAGAAATTCCCCGCCCGCGGCGGCAGCGGCGAAGTGCTGGCCGTTGACAACGTCTCCCTGGACATCGAACGGGGCGAATTCATCACCCTGCTGGGCCCCAGCGGCTGCGGCAAAACCACCACCCTGCGCCTCATCGCCGGATTCGAGTTCCCCACCAGCGGCAAGATTATCCTGGATGGCAAAGACGTGGCCCCGCTGCCCCCTGACAAGCGGGAGATGTCCATGGTCTTCCAATCCTACGCCATCTTTCCCCATCTCAGCGTATTCGAAAACATCGCCTATGGCCTGAAGATCAAGAAGATGTCCAAACCCGACATCAAACGGCGGGTGGCGCAGGTGCTGGAGCTGACCGAGCTGACCGGGCTGGAAAACCGCGCGCCCAATCAGCTTTCGGGCGGGCAACAACAGCGCGTGGCCCTGGCCCGGGCGCTGGTGATGGAGCCCAAAGTGCTCCTCCTGGACGAGCCCCTCTCCAACCTGGACGCCAAGCTGCGAGAGCAGATGCGGGTGGAGCTGCGCCGCATCCAGTCACAACTGGGCATCACCAGCGTCTATGTCACCCACGATCAGGTGGAGGCTATGGCGCTTTCCGACCGCATTGTGGTGATGAACCGGGGACGAATCGAGCAGGTGGGACGCCCGTGGGAGGTGTATCGGCACCCGGCCAATGAATTCGTGGCCAATTTCATCGGGCGAGCCAATTTCGTGGATGGAGAGGTCGTGCGGGTGGAAGGCGACCGGCTGGTGGTGAAGGCCCTGGGCGGCGTCATGGATATCCCCCAACCCGCTGACGAGCGTCGGCCGGGCGAGCCGGTGCGGCTGGTGGTGCGGCCCGAAGCCATCAGGCTGGATGCGGACGAGACTGGCTTCCCCGCCATCGTGCGTCGCTCCACCTACCTGGGCGAGCTCATCGAATACGATCTGGAGATCGGCGGGCAACTGCTCATCGCCACCGAATCGGACGTGGTGCGGGCGGAAGTGTATCCCGAGGGCAAGGCGATCAACATCGACTTCCACAAAAACGCGGTGTATTGCCTGCCCAAGGCGACGTGACGGGCGGCGGCGCTCGTCGCTTCAGATTCTGGATGGGACGTATTTGCCCCAGCCCCGGGGCCCGACCAGCTCGCCATCCCGCACGATGGGCTGGCCCCGCACGATGGTTTCGCGTACGCGGCCGATGACGGTCATGCCTCTGTAGGGCGTGAAGCCGCCGATGGTGGCCTGTTCGCCGTCGGTGATGACGTCTTCGCCTTCAGGATCGTAGATGACGATGTCGGCGTCCAGGCCCGGGCGCAGCGCGCCTTTGCGATGATCCAGCCGGAAGATGCGGGCGGGGTTGGCGCTCATCACCCGCACCAGGTCGGGCCAGGCGATGTGCCCCGGCATGACGCCGTAGGTGATCATCAGGGGCAGGGCGGTTTGCAGGCCCGGCAGCCCACCCGGAGTCTGGGTGAAGGGCAATTGGGGCTGCATGGTGGATGAATCGAGGCGCTGCAAGTCCAGGATGTGGTTCATGGCCAGTTCGGGCAGCTCGGGCGACCGGGTGAAGGCCGCAAGCTCCGCTTCCTGCACCTGCTCCAGGGGGATGTTCAGATAGTGGGCGGTTTCGGCCTGGGAGCGCGGACGCCCGTCGAAAAAGCCGAAGCGGGCGATGATGACGTCTCGCTCCAGGGGGCTGAGCGTCGAAAGCGTCGTCTGGAGCGCCGCGTCACGGAGGGGCCGCAGGCCCAGTTTTTGCGCCTGGGTGTAATCGCAATGATCGGTTCCCAAGGATTGAACCGCGCCGGTGGCCAACAGTTGCCAGAGATGAGGGGGCTGGTAGGAATCGCGCAGGGGCGGCTGCATGATGTAGCGCCAGGCGTCATCCCCTTCGTAGCGGGTTTCGTTCATCAGCAGATATTGGGGGCAGGTCTCGGACCATACTCGCTGGCCCCGCCGCCGGGCCTCTTCGATGAGCTCTACGGTGCGGCCCACGGAGTTGTGGACGATGTAGAGCTCGGCCCGGGCCTGATCGGCCAGGAAGAGCGCCCGGTGGGCGGCCTCGACTTCGGCGAAGCCGGGCCGGGCCTTGCCATGATAGCTGAGGTCGGTCTTGCCCGCGGCCACCAGCCGCTGGGTGGCGTCGCTGACGATGGCGTCGTTTTCGGCGTGGAGCATCACCACCAGATCGGCCCTGGCCGCGGCCCGCATGGAGCGCAGCAGTTCCGCGTCGTTTTGGTAATAGTTGGGACGATAGGTGGTGTAGATTTTGATGGCGCTGACGCCCGCATCTTTCAGGTCGTGCATCCACGCGTCCAGCTCCTCGTCTTCATCGGGCAGGACGGTGAGCATACAGTGCAGGGCGTAGTCGATGTAAGGCGGATGGGGCGTCTGCGGCGGGGAGGAGGCGAGCTGATCGAGATCGGCGGTCTCCAGCCCCAGCACTTCGCGGTGTCGAGCGGCGACGCCTTCTTTGGCGGTTTGGTGCGGAAACTGGGTGGCGAAGTCGATGACCGTGGTCACGCCGCCCAGCGCAGCCGTGGCCGTGCCCGTCTCCCAGTCGTCTGCGGTGCGAAAGACGCCGGTGTCGAGCTGGATGTGTACGTGGGGATCGATGACGCCGGGCAGCACGTAGCAGCCCGCGGCGTCGATGATCTCCGCGTCGGCGGGCGCAGGCAGGTTTTGGCCGATGGCCGCGATGCGTTCGCCCTCGACCAGGATGTCGGCGGAGAAGGTTTCGAGTTCGGTGACGAGGATGCCGTTGCGAATGAGTAGAGTCATGGCGCGATTTATGAAAAATGGGGGAGGGGAGGATGTTTTGTTTTCGATTATATCTCGCAAGGGACGAGATGGAGAATCTGTCGAGTCAGCGCCCGCCGCCAGCGCCGGGGGGTGAAGTCCCCCGGCTAGAAACAGCGCCCCTGCGGGGCTAGCTCAAAGGTGCGACGCACTTGAGCCTGCGGTAAGTGCGTCGCACCTGTAGGCGACTTCATCGCCGGGCGGACGTGGCGAACGCCGCTATGACCGATTTAATTTCAGTAGATCACGATTTCATCCTCAAGTACACGCCGAATAAATTCAGGTCTCAAGGCGTTCCGCCGCATGTCCCTCTTCAGGGACATTTTCGGCGCGAAAGGCGTCTGTCTGCGCAGGCAGACAGGCGGCCGCAGGCCCTTGGCCCTGATTTCAAATCGGTGGGTCAGTGAAAGTCGTGAAGTACTGAATTTGTGAACATTCATGCAATCCGCCCTGAGAGCTCTCTGCGACCAGCCGGATTTGCATTCCGGCTGGTCTGGTAAAGCCAATACCCCCTGAAATCCTGTTGAGCTGGCCGAATTTATCCGTCTCTGTTTGGACGCGCCCAACTTACGGCTCTTCGCCCAGGGTCACCTGAATCTGCATGGGTTGGCCGTCGCGGATGATGTCCAGGGTGACGGTCTGGCCCACCTCTGCGTCTTCTTGCAGATACGCATCCAGGTCTTCCCAGGTGTTTAGTGGAACGCCGTCGATGGCTGTGATGATGTCGCCGCCGATGAGATAGCGGTAGTTGCCCAGAATGACTTCGTCATTGGCGGGACGGACGCCCGCTTTCAGGGCGGGGGAATCCTCATAGATTTTGGCGACGAGCAGGCCGTGATCCACGGGCAGATTCAGGCGCTGGGCCAGATAGGGCGAGATCTCGTAGCCCAGATGCTCGACGCCCAGCCAGGGATGAGCGAAATGGCCTTTCTCGATGAGGACGGGGGCCACGCGTTTGGCCTTGTTGATGGGGATGGCCAGGCCCACGCCCGCGTTGGCTCCGGTGGGCGAGTAGATAGCGGAGATGACGCCGATGACTCGGCCCGAGGAATCGATGAGGGGGCCGCCCGAGTTGCCGTGGTTGATGTCCGCGTCGGTCTGGATGATTTTGCGCAGCACCCGGCCTTCCTGCACCTTGATGGTGCGATCCAGGGCGCTGACGATGCCCGATGTCATGGTGCGCTGGAAGCGGCCAAAGGGGTTGCCGATGGCGACGACGATCTGCCCCACCTGCAAGGCGTCGGAATCGCCTCGGGGCAGCGGGTTGACGTCCGCAGGCGGGTTTTCCACCTGGATGACGGCCAGATCATTGGCAGGGTCCGCTCCCACCACTTTGGCGGGCAAAACCACACCGGGCGCAAAGCTCACCTGAATGCTGTGCGCGTCTTCGACGACGTGGTAGTTGGTGATGACATGCCCCTGATCATCCCAGACGAAGCCCGAGCCCGAACCCTCTTCGGGCACAGCGCCCCAGAAGAAATCGGTGCGCAAGATTTGGGTGGTGATGTTCACCACCGATGGTGCGGATTTCTGATAGATGTCAATGAGATCCTGCTCCAGATGAAATGCGTTGATCTGGGGCGGTGGGGCTGCAGCCGCTGATGTGGGCGTCGACGCTGGCGTGGGCGTTGGCGGCGGGAGCGTGGCAGTGGGAGCCGCCGGGCGTGCGACGGGCGCTGCGGTCGGCGTCGGGCCGATGGCGCGTCCGCCCACCGCGACGCCCAGGCCATAGCCCAGGGCGCAGGCGAAGATGATTGCGAACAGGAGTGCGATAAGCCAGAAAAGAGGATTTCGAGTCATCATGCGGAGGAAGCGTCAAAGACTGGGCACTTTGATCAAATGGGATGAGGCTAGTATACTGCGAGGACGCTCATCGACGCCAACATCCAAATCTCGTTACTTATGACCTCTCCTCCTAATCGATCTCATAGCGCATCTCCCGCGTCATCAATCTGGATTTTCATTTGGATGGGCGTGATGGGGCATTTGATCTTCGGCGCTTATCCGGTGTTCGCCAAACGCGCCATCGCCGAAGTTCCCAAATTCTCATTGCTGTTCCTCAGCACGTCGGCGACCTTACTGGCCAGTTTATGGGTGATCCGGCGCAAGGATAGCCGCCCGTGGACTGAAATCCTCAGCCTCATTTTTCATTCCAAAGCCCTGTTGGTCCTGGTGTTCTTCGTCATCGCCCGCTCGATTTCCAACATCCTCGCCATCGACATGACCCGGGCCACCTGGGTGCAGCTGATCTATCTGCTCACGCCCTTCATGGTGGCGATTCTGGGTGCGATGTTCTTCGGAGAGCCCACGCCACGCTACACCTACCGGGCGCTGATGCTTTCCACCTTCGGGGCGATGCTGGTGCTCATCGTCGATTGGAGCGATGTGTTCGCGGGTTTTTCGCCCAAAGATGTGGCGGGATTGGCGCTGGCCGCGTTTTCGATGACCATGCTCGCCACCTATTTCCAGATGATTCGGCGCAGTCGCCGCCGGGAGGCCAGCAGCGGCATGATTCTCTTCCAGCAGAGTCTGGCCCTGGCCCTGACCTATCTCATCCTGACGGTGGGCGCGGGCGAGGATTGGAGTCGGTGGGGGACGGCTTCGCCGTCGGGCCTGTTTTATGCGCTGGGCTTCATCTTCGGCATTCAGGTGCTGGGCAACATCATGCAGATCTCGGCTGTGGGCGGGGCTAATCCGGCGTTGATCACCAGCGTCATGCCCCTGCGTTTGCTCGTGACCATCACCCTGGGCTGGTTTTTGCTGAACGAGCGTCTGACAACGCCCTGGCAGTGGGCGGGCGCCATCATCGTGCTGATGACAGTCTCGGGGTATCTGTGGCTGCAAAGTCGCGATGGTTTCAGCACGGCGTGATGGGCGCTTTTCCCTCGCGCCGCGAAACTTGTTACAATAGCATCGTTTCCTTCGCCCGCACGCCTTTGATTTTCGGGCATGATTCATTCTCATTCAAAACCATCTTTACAATTTCTCCGTCAAACGTCAAAAAGAACCTCTTCGCCACGCTTTGACGTTTGACGCTTTACGTTGTGCTTTGCCAGGCGTTGACCCCATGAAATTGTAAAGATGCAGGAACGACGATCGGAACCGTGCCGATTTTCGACACCGCCATGCCTCCCGCCAAACGCCAGATTTCAGCTTTCGACATCATTGGCCCGATTATGGTCGGCCCATCCAGCTCGCACACCGCGGGCGCAGTGCGCCTGGGGCGTCTGGGACGGGCCATCCTCGGCGCTCAGCCCGAGCGGGTAATCCTGGGCCTGCATGGCTCTTTCGCCCGCACCGGCCGCGGACATGGCACCGATCGGGCGCTGGTCGCGGGCCTGTTGGACATGGAGACCTCTGATCCCCGCATTCGTCAGAGCCTGGAACTGGCCCGAGATGCGGGCATGGACGTGGTTTTCCGCATCGTAGACCTGGGTGAAGACGCTCACCCCAACTCGGTGAGCATGGTTCTGGAAACTGGCGAGCGGGTGGTGAAGGTGATTGGGGCTTCCATCGGCGGCGGCATGGTGGAAATCCAGGCGGTGGATGAATATCCCATTCACTTTACGGGCGAGCAGGAGACCCTGCTGGTGGCTGCAGAAGATCGTCCGGGAACCATTCACGTCATCACGGGCCTGTTTCTGCACCATCGCCTCAACATCGCCTTCTCTCGCGTCGAGCGCAAACAGCGGGGTGGCGAGGCCATTCAGGTCTTCGAAACCGATGATCCCATCCCCGATGTCCTTGTGGAAGCTCTGGAGGACTACGATTGGGTGCGTTGGGCGCGCCACATCCCCCGGCTTGCCCATTCATAATCCTGGTGTATGATCATGTTCGATTCTCTGGCCGAACTCATCACCCTGGCCGAAGCGCAAGGCCAACCCATCCACGAGATCGCCATCGCCCGCGAGGTCGAGCAGAGCGGTCGCGACCGGCAAACCGTATGGGAGCTAATGCACAACCGTCTGCTAGTCATGCGTCAGAGCACCGAGGAGGGCGTTTCTCGCCCCGTGGAGTCCCTCAGCGGCATCAGCGGGGGCGCCGCCTGGCGCTTATGGCAACGGCTGGAGGAGGGCTATCAGCCCATCACCGGCCCGCTCCTCAGCCGGGCCATCGCCCGGGCAATGGCCGTCAACGAGGTGAACTCGGGCATGGGGTGCATCGTGGCCACGCCCACCGCGGGCTCCGCGGGCATCCTGCCCGGGGTGCTGCTCACCTTGCAAGAGGCTTACGGCTTTAGTGATGCGCAATTGGTGAACGCTCTGTTCACCGCCAGCAGCGTAGGCGCGGTCATCGCCCGCCGGGCCAGCATCTCGGGCGCTGCGGGCGGATGTCAGGCCGAAACGGGCAGCGCCGCGGCCATGGCCGCCGCGGCTGCGGTGGAGCTGCTGGGGGGAACGCCGCGTCAATCGGGCCAGGCTGTCGCCATCACCCTCAAGAACATGCTGGGATTGGTGTGCGATCCCGTGGCTGGGCTAGTGGAGGTTCCCTGCGTCAAACGCAACGCCGCGGGTGCAGCGCAATGTTTCATCGCCGTCGATATGGCCATGGCGGGCATCGAGAGCGTGATTCCGCCCGATGAGGTCATCGACGCCATGGCCCGCATCGGGCGACTCATGGATCCTCGTTTCAAGGAGACCGCGGAGGGCGGACTGGCGGCCACACCCACCGGGCAACGCCTGGCGCAGATGATCTGGCAAGGCAAGCCGCCGGAGGAGCTCGGGCCGGCGTAGATCGCCCTCATACGTCGCATGTTTTTCTCACATCAAACGATTTTGAACTATAATCAGATGTTGAGAGACGTTACCTCCTGCAATCCAACATAGCAGTTTTGAAAATAGCCGTTGTTGTGTCATTCTGAGGGAGTGAAGCGACCGAAGAAACTCTCCATTTGTAGAAGATGAGATTCTTCGCTTCACTCAGAATGACACATGAAAAAGGTGCGTCATGTCTTGACGTTTGACGTTTCACAGTCTTATCACGTCGCCTGTTGGCGGCTCCGGCGTCACAGTCTGACGTATAAGCCGCATGGTTACTGAACTTATGAAATTATTACACATCTCCTGGAGTCCGTCATGAAAACCTATCCGGCATTGGTTCTGGCAGGCTATTCCACCGAAAATCCCGATCCATTGGCCATTGCCATGGGAGTCGAACGAAAATCCCTCATCCCTGTCGCCGGCAAGCCTATGGTTTATTGGGTGGTCAAGGCGCTACGCGAAAGCAGGCGGGTGAATCAAATCTATATCGTTGGCATGGGGCCGGAGGATAATGTCGATTTTGAAACGGACATCGTTTACGTTCCCAACCAAAACGCGCATTTCGATAACATCATGGCGGGCGTAGACGCCATTAAAGCGCATCAGCCTGACGCCGAATTCTTCATCACAGCCTCCGCTGACATCCCCGCGCTCAAACCTTCGACCGTCGCCTGGTTTGTAGAAACATGCGAGGGCCTGGAAGGCGACCTCTACTATTCGGTGGTGGAGAGGGATGTGATGGAGGCGGCTTTCCCCGATTCCCGCCGCTCGTATGTGCCCGTCGTCGAAGGTAAATTCTGCGGCGGCGATCTCTTCTTCGTGCGCACCGCCATCGTCCACAACAACGAGCAGTTGGTGCGCGAGCTGCTGGCCAAACGCAAGAGCGCCTGGCAGCAGGCCCGGCTGCTGGGCTTCTCGACCATCGTCAAATTTCTCTTCCGGCGGCTTTCCATCAAAGACGCCGAGGCGCTCAGCGAGCGTTTGCTGCACGCCACTGGGCATGTCATCGTCTCGCCCTACGCCGATCTTGCCATGGATGTCGACAAGCCACATCAACTGGAGATGGTGCGCGCCAGAATGGAAGCTCATACGGAGACGGGTGCATGAGCGGGTTGATACAACGGCTTGAGGCGCTGGATCAGCGTTGGAGTCTGGCGCTGCGGGTGGATGATCATCGCCTGGGCAAAGCTATCGCTTCGGTGGCCGCGCACCTGGGCGACGGGCCGCTGTGGCTGATTTTGTGGTTCGCGGGCATAATCTACTTCCAACCGCCGCGGCGTTGGCAGATCGCGCTCTGGCTGCTGGCGTCCATCATCGCCGCCATCGTCACGTATAGCATCAAATTCGCTCTCAAGCGTCCCCGCCCACAAGAAGTGGACGGTTTTTACAGCAAAGGTTATGATCGTCACGCCTTTCCCAGCGGTCACGCCACCCGCATGGGCACGCTGCCCCTCTTTGGTGCGTGGATCTTTCCGCAATACGCTGCTCTGTTCTGGTTTATTTCGCTGATCTGCATCTGGGCCCGGGTGGCGCTGGGCGTGCATTATCTCGGCGACATCATCGCAGGCTGGCTTATCGGGGCCATTGTCGGCGTCATCCTCATCGCCGCATCCTCTCTTTATCTATAACGATTTATGGACCAACCATTCCGATTTTCCCTTTATTTGCGCCGGTTGGGACAACACTGGAAACTCATCGTCATCCCCGCCGCTGTCGCCCTGTTGGCGGCCATCCTGTTTTCCTTCCTTACCCCGGTGCGCTATACGGCCAGCGTCACCATGATCGCCCCCAAGCCGCAACTGGCCTGGCGCTGGGATAACAAAGTGTATGACATCGTAGACCTGCGCTTCGATTGGCGGGCCGAGGTGATGCCGCTGGTGAAAACCCAAAAGACCGCGGAGCTCGCGTTATTCAGCGTGGAGGGACAGCTCAGCCGCGCGTACGACCCGCAGGAGCTCATCGCGGCCACCACAGTCAAGCCGGGAGCGGGATCGTTATTCACCATCAGCGTCAAAGCGTCCGATCCCCATGACGCGGCCCTGCTGGCCAACGCCCTGGCTGCAGCCCTGCCCGAAACCGTCGCCGATAGCTACGCTGGCAGCCAGGACGCATTTGCCGACGCCGCCAGTGACGTCCGCCAATCCTTCGACGAATGGGATGAGAAATGGCGGGCGTTTCGGGCTCAGTACGGCATCGGACTGGGCTTTACCGGCGATCTGGCCGCCACGAATGATCAGGTGTTTGGCAACCAAAGCGCCATCAAACATGAATTGGCCATTGTCAGCACGGATGTGGCGAATTTGACCGTCTTTCTGAACAAGATCGATACGGTGGCGTCAGCCATCCAGGCAGGTGAGGACAACGTGCATCTGATGCTGCTGAATACGCCTGAACTCTCGGTTTATGGACTCGATTTTGCTGTGCTGCAAAACATGTCCCATCAGCAACTCGATCACACCCTTGCGGAACTAAAGCCGCGGGTGCAATCCGATCTGGATGCCCAGAACGCCCGACTACTGACATTGCAAGAAAAAGTGGCGAAACTGTTGCAAGAGCGCGAAAACATCCAGCGAACTCGCGGCGTGTGGTACAATTCGGTCAAGACGATGGAAAACAAGCAGATCGAACTGGAAGTGAAACGCATTGTCGAGGGACAGCGAGTGCATCAGATGGCGGAGGCGCTTCCGCCCGAACAACCATCACAACCCAACTGGCTGCTAAACATGGCCCTGGCCCTGACGGCGGGATTGCTGGGCGGCCTCTTCCTGGCCGTCATCGCAGTCTACCTCGGAGGCGAAAACGAGAGGGCCGCCGACGGCCAGGCCGCGACTGACGAACGGCGGTGAACCAGCCCGGCGCGTCCCCTGTGCGCAAGCGCAACGTTCTCCTCTGGGGCGCGGTCTTGCTGCTCACCTTGCTGCAAAGCGTCATCTGGTGGCGGGTGACGCCCCCCTGGACAGCGCCCGACGAGCCGTCGCATTATCTCTATGTGCGGCTCTACGCCGAATTGGGGCGCACGCCAACCCGGGCGGACATCACGCCGCAGCACTGGAACGCCATTCTCGCCAGCCTGGAGCGCAACGGCTGGCGGGAATACCTGCATCCGGGCGAGAAGCCCGCGGGCGAGCTGGCCCAAACCCCCGAACTGGCGGCCAGCGGCCTGCAGATCGGGCGGAAACCGCCGGGCTACTACGCCCTGGCCGCGGCCTGGCTGCGGCTGTATCCCCACTGGCGTTCGATGACGCCCGCGGCCCAGATGCGCTGGCTGCGCATCCTCTCGGCGATGCTACGCCTGCTGACCACCGCCACGATTCTGTTTCTGGCCGCCCGTCTGTGGCCCGACGCCCCCCAACGCCAGCTTGGGGTGGGACTGCTGGTCGGGCTCGCGCCCATGGTCGGCTTCATCGGCGGCAGCCTCAACAACGACGCCCTCACCATCCTGTGGGGAGCCCTGACCTTCTCGACGCTGGCCCTGGCCCGCTCACGTTGGGCCTGGGCGCTGGCCCTGGCCCTGGCGCTCATCGGGCCGGGGCTAATCGACCTGAGCCTGCTCTACCTGTGGCCGCTGGTTCTGGTGCGATGGGCCTTCTTCGCGCCATCTGCAGCGGGTGCACGCGGCATCCACCTCGCTCAGCCGCCGCGCTGGCTGTTGTGGATGTGCGGCGCGGCGTCGCTGCTCTTGCTGGCGTTGCTCCTCCCCAACCCCCATCGAGCCGCGGGCTGGCGCTGGCAAAACGCCTCCCGCACCCGCGAAACGGGTCATCTCTTCTTGCAGGCGCAGGATTCCCCCGCCCGGATCGTCCAGATCATCAGCGGCAAACGCATCTTGCAGCGCCAGGGCCAACTCCTGACGCTCTCGGCCCGGGTCTCGGGCCGAGGCCGAGAGCTTACCCTGCGCCTCGACGACGGCCAACGCAGCGTCGAAACCGCCTGCCCCCTCTCCGCCCAACCTCGAACCTGCGTCCTGCGCCTCGCGCCCCAAAGCCAGTACATCAGCGTCAGCGCCCTGCTGCCCGCGGGCGAGGCCCATCTGCAACTCGACCTCGTCGACGCCGCTGGCGCCCCCTTGCTCGATAACGGCCATGGCCGTACGCCCGCCCCTCTGGGACAGCCCCTCTTCATCCGGCTGGAACGAACGCTGCCCCTGCCCGCCGGCTACTTCGACCATCTTCTCACTGCGGGCGTATGGGATATCCCCTCCTTGCTGCGCTACGGGCTCTACGCGGCCTTCACCTGGGCCAGCTTCTGGGGCGACTTCGGATGGCTCTCCCGCCCCTATCCCTGGTTCACCTACCTGTTTTTAGCCGCCGCCACCCTGGCCGCGGCCATCGGCATCGCCCAAATGCTGCAAAACCTGCTGCGCGGCCGCTCCTCGCCCGATGCGGGCATCCTGATTTTCTCACTTTTAGCGTTCTCCCTTATCCTTTTGCAAACATGGCTGCCCATGCTGGGCCACGCTTGGCAGCCCCAAGGTCGCTACCTCTTTCCGGCCCTGGCCCCCATCGCCATCCTGCTTTTGCTGGGATGGGAGACTCTGCTCGGCCCCCGGCAGCGTCTGCTGCTTCCCCTCCTGTTTCTTTCCCTCCTGCTCCTTAACCTGCAAGCCTGGCGCATCGTCGCCTGAAAAGCGACCCGCATCCAACGTAACGAAGCAGCTCCCATGTCAGACCTTGCAGGCAAGAGCCGCCAATGGACGACATGCCAGGAATGTCAAACGTCAAGCGTCAAACGTCATCTTCAGCAGTTTCAAATGGATGTGTCCAATTTCGGTTGAAGAAACAGCAACGCCGCCAGCGCCGGGGGATAAAGTCCCCCGGCTAGAAACAGCGCCCCTGCGGGGCTTAGCCGGATTTATCCGGCGCTGTTCTGTAGCCCGGCGACTTCATCGCCGGGCGGACGTGGCGAACGCCACTAAGGCGATTTGTTTTGTGAACATTCATCATGCGGCAAAAACGCCCGACTGGCCCCAACTCATTTTTGGACA
Organism: Anaerolineae bacterium; assembly: GCA_026992375.1. Lineage (GTDB taxonomy): Bacteria > Chloroflexota > Anaerolineae > J102 > J102 > M2005. The sequence continues at coordinate 30 of JALXAF010000301.1, read as the reverse complement.
CACCCAAAAGATTTTATCCGTGTTTCCTCG